>CAZZVZ010000032.1:0-14846 GCA_964657655.1 Gammaproteobacteria bacterium
CCATGAAGAATTGAGCGAATGAGTGGTCGCTGTGCAATGCCGTGCATCGCGTCGGGCGTGTGGATGCGCCCCCGGTACCTGGTCGGTGCGCCAGGCGCCAAGCAGCCGTCTAGAAGCGCCGCTGCAGCAAAACAGTATGATAGCAGGGGCCGCCACAAGCGCTTTTGATCAACCCTCGCGCCATTTTTTGTCCGGCGGCACAGCACACCTCGATGACGTGAAGAAAAAAAGCCCCAAATCCAGCGCTGAATACGAGATTCCGGCGTACGACAAGCCGAGCAAGTCCGCCATGAAGCGAGAAATGACGGCCCGCCAGGCGCTCGGCAAGGAACTGGTCGATCTGCCCAAAGACGCTCTGGCGCGCGTCCCGCTCCCCGAGGATCTCGAGGAAGCAGTCCGCGAAGCGCGCAGCATCAGCGATTTCGAAGGTCGGCGGCGCCAGATGCAATACATCGGCAAGCTGATGCGCCAAGTCGATCCAGCGCCGATCGAAGCTGCCATGGACGAGATCCGCGGCGTCTCGCATGCAGCGACCCAGCGCCTGCACCAGCTCGAGCAGTGGCGCGAACGCTTATTGAGCGACGAGGCAGCACTCGAGACTTTTGCCGATCGCTATTTGCATGATGCAGTCGCGATCGGCGAATTGCGAAGCCTGGTGCGCCTTGCCAGGAAGGAGCGCGAATCATCCAGGCCGCCCCGCCATCAGCGCGCCTTGTTCCAGCAGTTGAGGATCGTCATGGAAGCCAGTGATGAGGCCAGTGGGGACGACCATGAGTGACGTGCAAAGCGCGCCGCAGCTGCGCGTTGGCATCATCTCGATCAGCGACCGCGCCAGCCAGGGTGTCTATGCCGATCAGGGCATCCCAGCGCTGCAGCAATGGCTGAGCGAGGCACTGCTGTCGCCCTTTGCCACAGAGGCGCGCCTGATCGCCGATGAACAAGAGCTCATCACCAGCACCATCATCGAACTGGTCGATGAGAAACACTGCCACCTAGTGCTCACCACCGGAGGGACAGGACCATCGCGCCGCGACGTCACGCCCGAGGCGACGCTCGCTGCAGGCACGCGCGAAATGCCAGGTTTCGGTGAACAGATGCGGCAGATCAGTCTGCGCTTCGTGCCGACCGCAGTCCTGTCACGTCAAACCGCCGTGGTGCGCGAAATTGAAGGCCATGCAGCGCTGGTCATCAACCTGCCAGGCCAGCCCAAGTCGATTCGCGAAACGCTCGAGGGCCTGAAAGACGCCGCAGGCAACAGCATCGTGCCCGGCATTTTTGCTGCCGTGCCCTACTGCCTCGATCTGATCGATGCGCCCTACATTGAGACCAATCCCAAAATACTTGCTGCCTTTCGCCCCAAAAGCGCACGCCGGCCCCTTGCGACCTAACCTGACTGCTCCTGAAAAAACTGAATGACACTTGAAACCATCGAGAAGGAAACCGGGCCGAAACCGACCGCAAGCATTATCTGGCTGCATGGGCTTGGCGCCGATGCCAATGACTTCGTGCCGCTCGTGCCGGAACTCGACCTGAAGGGGCTTGGTTCGATCCGCTTCGTATTCCCCAACGCGCCTGTGATACCGGTCACGATCAATGGCGGCTACAAGATGCGCGCCTGGTATGACGTGCTTGGACTTGAGATGCTAAGACGCGAGGACGAGACGGGGCTGAGGCGCTCTGCAGTTCTGGTCAATGAACTGATTGCCCGCGAACGCACGCGCGGCATCGAGGCCAAGCGCATCGTGCTGGCGGGATTCTCCCAGGGCTGTGCCATGACGCTTCTGGCCGGCAGTCGCTATCCCGAGCGTCTGGCAGGGTTGATTGGCCTGTCGGGTTACCTGCCGCTTTCGACCACCACCGCGCTCGAGCGTCACGCCATCAGCCAGGGACTGCCGGTCTTCCTGGCACACGGCCAGTTCGATCCGGTTGTTCCCATCATGTCGTCCCAGGCTTCACGCGACGTTTTGCGCCAGGTCGGGCTTGAGGTCGAATGGCATGAGTATCCGATGGCACACTCGACCTGTGCCGAAGAGATCCGCGACATTTCGCGTTTTCTGCAGCGCATCCTGAAGCCCTAGCAGCTTCAGTCTGGCGAGCAGCTTTCCTCCCCAAACCAATTCATCCTGCCCATGACCCCGCAACAACTGAGTGCACTGCGCGAGCGTCTGTCGATTCCCGTGATCGGCTCACCGATGTTCATCGTGTCGGGACCAGAGCTCGTGATCGCGCAGTGCAAGGCCGGCATTGTCGGATCGTTCCCGGCGCTCAATGCCCGCCCCAAGGAGGCGCTCGATCAATGGCTGACCCAGATTTCCTCCGAACTCGACGCGGCGCGCGCCGCGGCTCCGGAGCGCAAGATCGCACCCTACGCGGTGAACCAGATCGTGCATGCATCCAACGACCGCCTCGAGCACGACCTTGAAGTCTGCATCCGTCACAAGGTGCCAATCATCATCACCAGCCTGCGCGCGCCCAACGAAGTGGTACGCCACGTGCACGACTATGGCGGCGTGGTGTTTCACGATGTCATCAACATACGTCATGCTGAAAAAGCGCTCGAAGCCGGGGTCGATGGCCTGATCCTGGTGTGTGCCGGTGCGGGTGGGCATGCGGGCACATTGTCGCCCTTTGCGCTCGTGCCCGAGGTGCGCCGCATGTTCCACGGACCCATCATCTTGTCAGGCGCGATTGCAAGCGGGGCATCAGTACTGGCTGCCGAAGCGCTTGGCGCCGACTTCGCCTACATGGGGACACGCTTCATCGCAACGCGCGAGGCGCGCGCTGCCGACGACTACAAGGAAGCCATCACTGAGTCGAGCGCCGCTGACGTGATCTATAGCTCTCTCTTTACCGGCGTGCATGGCAATTACCTGAGAAAAAGCATCGTCAACGCGGGGCTCGATCCGAATGCCCTGCCTGAGGCGGAAAAGACGAGCATGAATTTCGGCTCCGGCGGCGGCTCGAAGGCGAAGGCATGGCGCGATATCTGGGGTGCGGGTCAAGGCGTGGGACAGATCGATGATGTGCCCGCGACCGCCGATCTGGTGGCACGCCTCGTCGCCGAATATCACCAGGCGCGCGGCCGGCTGTCAGTCACGTAGATCTTGGCAAACTGCTGCATCATCCCCATCTGAGGAAGTGGTCGGGCGGGCACCAAAAAAATAACCCGCACGCGGCAAGGGGCTTTCGGGGAATCGATCATGCAATACCTGTCTTACTGGATCAGCCACTACGGGCTCTGGTTCGTGTTCCTGAGCGTGTTTGCGACCCAGATCGGCTTGCCGCTGCCGGCCTATCCGACCCTGGTCCTTGCCGCAGCGCTGCTGGTGCCCGGCGTGCATTCCTTCGCCACGGTTCTGGCAGCCGCCGTCGCGGCCACCCTGATTGCGGACTTCGGCTGGTATATGGCCGGCAAGCGCCTGGGCCATCGTGTGCTCGCCATGCTGTGTCGGGTCTCGCTGTCGCCTGACAGCTGCGTGCGTCAGACCGAATCGATCTATCACCGCTTCGGCGCGCCGTCACTGACGGTTGCCAAATTCATCCCGGGCTTTGCTGCGGTCGCCACCGCCATGGCGGGCACGCTCGAGACTGCGCCCCTGGTGTTTCTGGCGTTCGATGCACTTGGCGCCATTCTCTGGGCCGGTCTTGGCTTGTTGCTGGGGATCTTGTTTCGCGACGCGGTGTGGCATGCGTTCGATCTGCTCAATGAGCTGGGCCACATTGGCCTCATCGTGATTGCAGCCGGATTGCTGCTATTCGTTGCCATCAAGTGGTGGGAACGGCGGCGCCTGTATCGCACGCTGCGCATGGCGCGCATTTCGGTCGCCGAACTGCATAGCTTGCTCGAAGGTGAGGAGCCACCCATCATCTTCGATGTGCGCTCGCCCGAGACACAACGACGCTTCGGCAAAATTCCGGGTGCCCGCTCGGTCAGCGAGAAAGACCTTGCCGCTCAGCTCGACGGCCTGCCGCACAAAGGTGAGGTGGTGGTCTACTGCGCCTGTCCGAGCGAGGCATCGGCCGCCAGAATCGCCAAGCTCATCATGCGTCATGGCTTTGATCGCGTGCGGCCACTTGAAGGCGGTATCGACGAATGGATCGACCAGGGCTTTCCGCTGGAAGGTCCGGAAGTCGCCTTCGGCATCAAGGCACAGCACACGCTCGCCGCCTAGCGAGCAGTACCTTTTGCTACACTGCGGCGCTGCTGACGTGCCGCAGTTTGAAAGGGTGTTGAACGTGTCGAAAAAAGCATTGCTGAAGAATTCGCTGGCGGGCTTGTCGCTGGCATTGCCGCTTGCCGTCTCCACCGGCGTGTACGGCGCTGACGTATCCCGGGTGGCGACGCTCACCTCAGGCATCCAGCAGGCCGACATGGACCTGGCGGTGCGCGCCCAGGATGACCTGTTCGCGCACGCCAATGGGACCTGGCTTCGCAACACACCAATTCCTAACGACAAGGCGTGGTACGGAGAATCGGCAGTCATGGCCGACCGGGCACAGGTGCAACTGCATGAGCTTCTCGAGGCCGCTGCCAGGTCGAGCAACCAGAAAGAGCGCAAGGCGGGCGACCTTTATGCGAGTTTCATGGACACCAACGCCATCGAGCAGCGCGGAGTCGCTCCCCTGAAACCTGATTTTGACCGCGTCGCCGCGGTCGAGAGTTCCACCGGACTCAGCGAGCTGATGGGCGATCTCAACCGCATCGGCATCATGACGCCGATCGGTGTTGATATCGAACCCGATCACAGGCAGTCGAGCCGCTACGCCTACTACATCGCGCAGAGCGGTCTGGGTATGCCTGACCGCGACTACTACACATCACGCGATGCCAAGCTGATCCATTTCAAGGTCGCCTATCGCCAGCACATCGAGGCCATGCTGCGCCTGCTTGGCGATACCAACGCAGGCACTGAGGCCGATCACATCATGGCGATCGAGAACGGGCTGGCGAAGTTTGAATGGACCAACGTTGAGAACCGCGACCCGATTCGCACCTATAACGCGAAGACCATGGAACAGCTGGCGGCACTCGCACCAGGCATCGATTGGGCCGCCTACTTCAGGGCCGCCAATGTCACTGGCGCCCCGGTCCTTGTGGTGCAACAGCCGAGCTACCTGAGCGGTTTTTCGAGAATGCTGCAGACCACGCCGCTTGCGAACTGGAAGGAATATTTCCGCTACCGCATCCTCTCGGCGCGTGCAACCTACCTGCCTCAGTCGCTTGCCGATGAAGACTTCAACTTCAAGGAACACATTCTGTCGGACACCCCGGTGCAAAGGGAACGCTGGAAGCGCGGCGTCGAACTGGTCGACAGCATGATGGGCGAAGAGTCGGGCAAGCTCTACGTGGCCAAGTACTTCCCGCCCGAAACCAAGGCACGCGTCGAGCAATTGGTTCACAACCTGATCGCTGCCTACCGCACCAGCATCGGTCAGCTGGCGTGGATGTCGGCATCCTCCAAGCCGGAGGCCCTCGCCAAGCTCGACACCCTCAACGTCAAGATCGGCTATCCCAGCAAGTGGCGCGACTACTCGTCGCTGCAGATTGCAGCGGACGATCTGTACGGCAATGTAACGCGTGCGCAGCAGTTCGAACAGGACCGCAAAGCCGCACAGCTGCCAGGACCGGTCGATCACAGCGAGTGGGACATGACGGCATCGACCGTCAACGCCTACTACTCTCCGGAACTAAACGAGATCGTCTTCCCGGCGGCAATCCTGCAGCCACCTGCCTACGACGCGAATGCCGACGACGCCTACAACTATGGTTCGACTGGAGCCACCATCGGCCATGAATTGAGCCACGCCTTCGATGATGAAGGCAGCCAGTACGACAGCCTGGGCAACCTGCGTGACTGGATGACCAAGGCAGACCACGCCCAGTTCAAGCAGCGCACCGCACGCCTCGTCAAGGAATACAGCACGTTCGAACCGGTCAAGGGCTTTCATATCAACGGTGCCCAGACGCTTGGCGAAAACATCGCTGACATCGCAGGCATCGAGATCGCCTACAAGGCATACGTCGCCACGCTCGACGGCAAGCCTGCTCCGGTGATTGACGGCATGAGCGGCGATCAGCGCTTTTACCTCGGCTACGCACAGAGCTGGCTCGGCAAGGAGCGTGACTCCGCCCTCATCGCCCAGCTGAAGTCAGATCCGCACTCGCCCGAGCAGTACCGGGTCAATGGCGTCGTGGTACATCTGCCGAGCTTCTACCAGGCCTTCTCGGTGACACAGAGCGACAGGATGTGGATCGCCCCCGATCAGCGCGTCACGCTCTGGTAGCGGCATGATCGCTGCCGACATGATACGACCGCCGGGTCTTTGTCATGTTCGGTGATGCCATGGCCGACCTGGTCAGCAACAACCTGGTGCTGCTGGTGGTGCTCGGCCTGTCGCTCTTCTGGTTCCTGCTTGCAGCCCTGATCGGTTTTTTCTCCGGGTGGTATGCGCTCGCGTCTGCCTACCCCGATCGACCCGAACGTGCAGTTGCCAAACGCGCCAGGCTCAACGCAACAATGGGGTCCGCTACCCTGAACGGTTTGCTGCGCATGGAAGTCTGTCCGTCTGGTCTCCGGCTCGCCTTGAACCGCATGGTGGTGCCTTTCGCGCGCACCTTGTTCGTACCGTGGGGCGACATCGAGATCCGGCAGAAGAAGGCCTTCATGCCGCTGCCAAGAATCATCCTGCTGATTGGCCGCGCGCGGCGCAAAGTTACGCTCGCACCAGAAGCCGTGTTCGCATTGATGCGAGATAGTGTGGGCGTCTGGCCCGAGGCGCTGCTGCTGCCGCTCGAGACGGATCACCAATTCGCGCGCCGGCTCTTCAAACAGTGGCTGATGGCGACGTTGATCGCGACCGTGCTGCTGACCGTCATCCCCACGCTGCTGATCGATTTGCCGAGCGATCAGGGCCTGCTGGTACTGGGGCTTGCCCTTCCCGCCATCACGATCGGCGTGAACTGCGTGTTGACCTACTTCAGATTTCGCTCGCGGCGCTAAAGAATGTTACTTTGGCCCAACGACTGCGATCCATACGCGACTTCAGATCAACAGCCAAAGGGCGGAATTTGAGCTCAGCTGTTCATTCATCAGGTGCTTTCATGTCAGCCAGCGAACTGCAGTTCTTGCGTGAAATCAATGCCACCGCGGCGTTTAACCAATGGCTCGGAATTGAAGTCACACGTGCCGACGCATCGGGCGTCGAACTCTCGATGCCCTGGCGCCAGGAGGCCGGGCAGTACGCGGGCTTTCTGCACGCAGGCGTGGTCGGTGCACTGATCGACACTGCATGCGGCTTCGCGGGCGCAATCAAGGTGGGCCGCGTTCTTGCATCTCACTACTCGGTCAATTTCCTCTCGCCTGCGGTTGGCGAGCGCTTTGTTGCGCGTGCCGAGGTGCTCAAGCCAGGCAGGCGTCAGGTGTTCACCCGTGCGTCGCTGTTCGCAATCGATGCGCAGGGCAACGAGAAACTGGTCGCGACCGGAGAGACCTTGCTCATGACCGCAGAGATCAAGCCCGCGCCGTGACCTCTCGCAATGCTTCAAACAAGCACGGCAGCCTCGGCTGCCGTGTCGATCAGTCTCCGCCAGCAGGCTCGCTAGGTGGTGGGCAGCGGCGTATCTGCGCCGAGGTTCTCGCCGCGATGCTCGGGGCCTAGCATGATCAGGACTGCGATCACAAGCGCGACCACGCCGGCCACAATCGCCATCGAGTTGCCGATCCGTCCGTCAAAGTAGGTCTTGGCGATGGCCACCTGCATCGGCAGGTTGACCGAGGCGATCAGGTTGCCGAGCTGGTAGACCGTGCCCGGAAACGTGCCGCGGATCGCCCCGGGCGACAGTTCATTCAGATGCACCGGGATAATGCCCCAGGCGCCCTGCACCGAAATCTGGATCAGGAACGCGCCCAGCGCCAGCATCACGGCTGTCTCGGAGAAGGCCCAGATGTAGATGAACGGCAGCGCCAACAGCGCTGCGATGGCGATGCCGCGACGCCGGCCGATGCGCTCGGACAGCCAGCCGAACAGCAAGCCGCCGCAGATCGCACCGATGTTAGAGACGATAGTGATGTTCGAGACAATCTTCGGATCGAGCTTGTGCTGCACCGTCAGGAAAAGATTCGGATAGGCGTCTTGCGTGCCATGACTAAAGAAGTTGAAGGCAGTCATCAAGATGATGGCGTAGATCGCAAGCTTCCAGTTCTGACTGAGCGTGGCAGCAAGGCTCGGGCGTTCGACGTTGTTGGCGACAGCGGCTTTCCAGCCGGGGGACTCGGGGACGTTGAAACGAACGAAGAAGATCAGCAGGGCCGGCAGCACGCCCACCATGAACATGCCGCGCCAGCCGATCGAGTCGTAGAAGCGGAACACGAACGATGCGAGCAGGAAGCCGCTCGGATAGCCGGCCTGCAGCATGCCCGACACGATGCCGCGTGAATTGGTCGGCACTGTTTCCATGGTCAGTGACGAGCCGACGCCCCATTCGCCGCCCATGGCAACGCCGAACAGGAAACGCAGCACCAGAAGGACCTGCAGGTTGGGTGACCAGCCTGAGGCGAACTCGAGCACCGAGAACGCCAGAATGTTCCACATCAGGGTCGGCCTGCGGCCGAACTTGTCCGCCAGGCGTCCGAAGATGAAGGCACCGATGGGACGCGCGATCAGCGTCAGCGTGACGGCGAACACGACTTCTTCACGCTCCACGCCAAAGTCCTTGGCGATGAAGCTGAACATGAACACCATCAAGAAGAAATCGAACGCGTCGAGTGTCCAGCCGAGATAGGCGGCCAGCGCCACGCTCTTCTGGGTTTTGGTCCAGGCCATGCAGTGTCTCCTCGTGAGCTTGTGCGACCGTCGCGCCAAGCAGTTCCGTGCAGGCCGAAAGCATATCAGCCGCACTCCCCCACCGCGCCACGAGCTGACTCGGGAAAACCCTAGGCCTGAGTGGCCATCCGAAAACTAGAAGGCGTCGTTTTCTGCGGCGAGCACGGCACTCGCACCTGCGGTGATCGAGTGGCCGATGCCGGCGACCTGCGACAGCAGATGGTCAGCAAAGAAGCGCGCCGTGACGATCTTGGCCGCGAGGAACTGCGCATCACCACTGCCCTCTCCTAGACGCTGGTGTGCGATCAAAGCCGCGCGTCCCAGTTGCCAGCCGCCGATCACAAGACCTGCGAGCTTCAGATAAGGCACCGAGCCTGCAAACACGGCGCGGATGTCGGACTTGTACTGGCCCGACACGAATTCGACCACGTCGAGAAATGAAGTCTGCGCGTTTGCCAGTGCATCACCGATGACCTTCAGATCCGCGTGGTCGGCTGCTGTGAGCTTTTTGGCGGTTGCTGCAATGCTTGCGGCAATCTGCCGCGCCACGGCGCCGGCATCACGCGCAGTCTTTCGACCCACCAGATCATTGGCCTGAATCGCGGTGGTGCCTTCGTAGATCGGCAGGATGCGCGCGTCGCGGTAGTACTGTGCAGCGCCGGTTTCTTCGATGAAGCCCATGCCACCATGCACCTGCACGCCAAGCGACGTGACCTCGACTGACATCTCGGTCGAAAAACCCTTCACGATCGGCACCATGAATTCATAGAAGGCCTGATGCTCCTTGCGGGCCGCGGCATCTGGCGCGCGATGCGCGCCATCAAAGGCTGCTGCAGTCACGTAGGCCCTGCTGCGTGCCGCTTCTGTCAAGGCACGCATGGTCAAGAGCATGCGTCTCACGTCCGGATGATTGATGATGGCAACCGGGCCCGACGAGCCCGCCACGTCGCGGCTCTGCAGCCGATCGCGTGCATAGGCCACAGCGTGCTGATAGGCGCGGTCTGCAATCGCGACGCCCTGCATGCCCACCTGAAAGCGCGCCGCGTTCATCATGATGAACATGTACTCGAGACCGCGGTTCTCTTCGCCGATCAGTGTGCCGATGGCGCCAGGGCCGACTTCACCCTTGTCGTCGCCATAAAGCAGCACCGCGGTCGGGCTCGCCTTGATACCAAGCTTGTGTTCGATCGACGCACAATAGACATCGTTGCGCTTGCCAAGCGTGCCATCCTCATTGACCAGAAACTTCGGCACCACGAACAGCGAAATACCCTTGACGCCTTCGGGAGCGCCAGGGGTGCGTGCCAGCACCAGATGGACGATGTTATCGGCCATGTCGTGTTCACCGAAGGTGATGAAGATCTTCTGGCCGAACAGGCGGTAGCTGCCGTCACCTTCAGGCACTGCGCGCGTTCGCACCAGCGCCAGGTCCGAGCCGGCCTGCGATTCGGTCAGGTTCATGGTGCCGGTCCAGCGGCCCGAGATGAGCGGCTCGAGAAAGGTCTTTTGCTGGGCCGCGCTGCCCGCCGTCATGAGTGCTTCGATGGCGCCATCGGTGAGCAGCGGACACAGTGCGAACGACAGATTGCCGGCATTGAGCATTTCAATGCACGGCGTGGCCACCAGCTTGGGCAGACCCTGGCCACCGAACTCGGTGCCATGCTGCACGCCCTGCCAGCCAGCTTGCGCGTAGGCCTTGAACGCCTCCTTGAAACCCGGCGTGGTGGTGACCACGCCGTCCTTCCAGGTGGCGGGCTCGAGGTCGCCGGTACGGTTCATCGGCGCCACCACGTCCTGCACGAAACGCGCGTTCTCCTCGAGTACCGCGTTTGCAGTATCAAGAGTCGCGTCTTCGCAACCGGGCCATTGGCTCATCGCCTCGAGGCCGGCGATGGCCTCGACACAGAACATCATGTCCTTGATGGGGGCGACGTAGCTCATCAGATCTCCTCGAGCGCCGTCGCACAGCTGCGCGGCGCCTTGTTGTAACTGCCTGGATGCTAGCCGAGCGCCTTGACCAGTTCCGGCACCACCGTATTGAGATCACCCACCAGGCCATAGTCGGCAACGCCAAAGATGGGAGCTTCTTCATCCTTGTTGATGGCGACGATCACCTTGGAATCCTTCATGCCGGCCAGATGCTGGATCGCGCCCGAGATGCCCACTGCGATGTAGAGCTCGGGCGCGACGATCTTGCCGGTCTGCCCCACTTGATAGTCGTTCGGCACGAAGCCGGCATCGACTGCGGCGCGCGAGGCACCCATTGCGGCGTTGAGCTTGTCGGCCAGCGGCTCGAGCACCTTGTGATAGTTCTCGCCGCTGCCCACGCCCCTGCCGCCAGAAACAATGATCTTGGCCGAGGTCAGTTCGGGACGGTCGAGTTTGGCGATCTCGCGATGCATGAATTTCGATTTGCCGTCATCGGCCTGGGCCGCAACGCTTTCGACTGCAGCCGAGCCGCCGCTGGCGGCGGCCGCATCAAAACCGGTGGCACGCACGGTGATCACCATCTTCGCGTCGAGCGCCTGGACGGTGGCAATCGCGTTGCCCGCGTAGATCGGACGTGTGAAGGTGTCGGGCGACTCGACCGTGATGATGTCTGACAACTGGGCGACATCAAGAAGAGCGGCCACGCGCGGGGCGATGTTGCGCCCGTAGGGTGTGGCCGGAAAAAGAATATGACTGTAGGGGCCGGCCAGCGCCACCACTTCGGCTGCGACGTTTTCGGCAAGGCCGTTGCCAAGCGCCTCGGAATCGGCCAGAAGTACCTTGCTGACGCCTGCCACCTTGGCAGCCTCGTTTGCGGCAGCTTGTGCTGCGTGCCCTGCCACCAGCACGTGCACATCACCACCCAGCTTGGCTGCTGCAGCGATGGTATTGAGGGTGGCCGGACGCAGCGCGTCGTTGGAATGTTCAGCAATCACAAGAGCAGTCATCAGATCACCTTCGCTTCGGTTTTGAGCTTGCTGACGAGAGTCGCCACGTCAGGCACCTTGACGCCAGCCTTGCGCGAGGGTGGATCACTGACTTTGAGGGTCTTGATGCGCGGCGTGATATCGACGCCAAGATCAGCGGGCTTCAGGACGTCGAGCGTCTTCTTCTTGGCCTTCATGATGTTCGGCAGGGTCACGTAGCGCGGCTCATTCAAGCGCAGGTCGGTGGTGATGACAGCAGGTAGCGCAAGCGACAGGGTCTCGAGTCCGCCATCGACTTCGCGCGTGACTTCAGCACGACCGTCCTTGACGGTGACCTTGGAGGCGAAGGTTGCCTGCGGCATGCCACACAGCGCGGCCAGCATCTGGCCGACCTGGTTGGAGTCGTCGTCGATGGCCTGCTTGCCTGCAATGATCAGTTCCGGCTTTTCTTTGTCGACCACGGCTTTCAGCAGCTTGGCGACCGCCAGCGGCTGCAGTTCATCGCTGCTTTCCACCAGGATGGCGCGATCAGCACCGATCGCCATGGCAGTGCGCAGCGTTTCCTGACATTGGGTGACGCCGCAGGACACCGCGATCACTTCGGTGGCGACACCCGCTTCGCGCAGGCGCACGGCTTCTTCGATGGCGATCTCGTCGAACGGATTCATCGACATCTTGACGTTGGCAATGTCGACTCCCGTCTGGTCGGACTTGACCCGGACCTTGACGTTGTAGTCGACCACACGCTTGACTGGCACGAGAATTTTCATGAGCTTGGATATTTGAGTTCTTATCGGATCGGCGTGCTGCGCCGAACAGCACCAGCGGATTGGCAATCCGGCTGTGTGCGCCTGTGATGGCGTCTTGGTAAAACGACGACGCCATCTTCCCGGCTGACACGCCATGCCTGACGACCGACCGGCGAAGCGCCGATTATAGAGGCCGTCTGGTGCGTAAATTTAGCACGATCGTGCTAAAAAATCTCGCCAATCAGATGGCAGCCAGGGTACGGACATGCGCCACCACACTCCTGGCCAGTGCCGACAGGTTGTAGCCCCCCTCCAGGCAACTGACGATGCGGCCCTTGGAGTGACGCTCGGCAATATCGAGGATTTGCTCGGTGAGCCAGACGTAGTCGGCCTCGATCAGCTTCAATTCGCCCAGGTCGTCTTCACGGTGGGCATCGAAGCCGGCCGAGATGAACACCATCTCGGGCCGGAATTCCTCAAGTGCCGGCAGCCAGACATCAGTGACAGCCCGGCGCATCACGGCGCCATCACTGCCGCGCGAGAGAGGTACGTTGATCATGTTGGCGGCCGGGTGATCGGTGCCACTGAAGGGATAAAACGGATGCTGGAAGAAGCTCGCCATCAGAACGCGCGGGTCGCCGGCAAAAATCTGCTCTGTGCCATTGCCGTGGTGCACGTCGAAGTCGACGATCGCCACACGTTTTAGGCCATGGACCTCGAGCGCATGGCGCGCTGCGACGGCGACGTTGTTGATGAAGCAAAATCCCATTGCCTGCCTGATGCCGGCGTGGTGACCAGGCGGACGGATGCTGCAAAAGGCATTGCTGACTTCGCCGTTGATGACGGCATCGGTCGCAGCCAGGGCTGCACCTGCGGCGTGGGTGGCGGCCTCGAGTGTCGCGGGACACATCACGGTATCCGGGTCGAGCGCGGTATAGCCCTCGCTCGGTACCTGGCGCATCAAGCCGTCGAGATAGTCCGCGGGATGAACGCGCAGCAAGTCATCGCTTGTGGCCGCGGGTGCCTCACGCGCTTCGAGCCCCAGGTCGACACCGCTTGCGATCAGCTGATCATCGATCGCAGTCAGGCGTTCCGGACACTCGGGGTGCCAGCTGCCCATCTCATGACGCAGGCACAGGGCCGAGCGATAGATCGCAGTGCTGCCGCGCGGCGGCCTCACGGCATCACGCTCGAGCAATGCGTTTGCAGCGTTCAATGGGTGCATGTGCAGTCCTTCTGACGCAGGTTCAAGGCGATGGTGAACCCCTGTTGCAATTTGATCGGCCAAAGCCGCAGGGCAGATCTTCAAAGTGCTTCTCTTCAGGCATTATGCAGGAAGCCCCACCCTCCTACTTTTCCTATGCAACATTCGCTCGAACAGCTTGCCGATCAACTGTCACAGGTGATCCTCGGCAAGGAGACCGCCATTCGCCAGAGCATCACCTGCCTGTTGGCAGGCGGTCACCTGCTGATCGAGGATCTGCCAGGGGTGGGCAAGACCACCCTCGCGCATGCACTGGCGATCTCACTGGGTCTGCGCTTCTCGCGCGTCCAGTTCACCAGTGATCTGCTGCCAGGCGATGTCACCGGCGTTTCGGTGTTCGAGCGTGCCGACGCAGAAAACGCTGGGCGCTTCGTGTTCCATCCGGGTCCGGTGTTCTCCAACATCTTGCTGTCCGACGAGGTCAATCGTGCCACGCCCAAGACCCAGAGCGCCCTGCTCGAGGCCATGGAGGAACGCCAGGTGTCGGTCGACGGGGTGACGCGGCCGCTGCCCGATCCATTTTTTGTGATCGCGACCCAGAACCCGTTTCATCAGGTCGGCACCTTCCCGCTCCCCGAATCACAGCTTGACCGCTTCTTGATGTGCATCGAACTGGGCTACCCCGACCAGCGCGCCGAGCGCGCCCTGCTCGAGGGCGAGGACCGGCGCGTTCTGATCCGCCAGCTGCCCACCCTGCTCGACGCCAAGCGCCTGCTCGATCTGCAGGCCGAAGTGGCCAGGATCCACGCGTCGCCCGCCCTGCTCGACTATCTGCAGGCCGTCGTGACCGCCTCGCGCTCGTCCAGTCTGTTCACCGAGGGCCTGTCGCCACGCGGTGCGCTCGCGCTGCTGCAGGCATCGCGCGCCTGGGCCTTGCTGTCACGGCGCGATCATGTGCTGCCAGAAGATTTGCAGGCGGTGTTCGTGCCGGTCGCCAACCATCGCCTGCGCGCCGCGCAGCTCAACCAGCGCGCCGGTCAGCGCGAACTGGCCGCGCAGCTGCTTGCGAGCGTTGCCGTGCCCTGATCATGGCAGCCTCACCCCTGGCCGCGTTGCAGGCGAGCCTGCAGCGGCGCATCGCGCAGAGCAGCATGC
>CAZZVZ010000033.1:0-3988 GCA_964657655.1 Gammaproteobacteria bacterium
GTGTGATTGCTGCCGCAACGCGGACAAACCAGCGGCGGCGTTTTTTCAGCGCGCCCAAAAAAACGCAAGGGTACGGCGCCGTCAGACCTGACCAGGTGCGGCGGTGCGATCCCGTACTCGATCAGCTTGCGCCGCCCTTCTGCACTGATCCAGTCGCTGGTCCAGGCCGGCGCACGACGCAATGTGACACTGGCCGGTCCGAGCTTTGCCTGATCGATGGCATGCAGCACATCATGCTCGATGACCTCGGTCGCCGGGCAGCCCGAGTAGGTCGGTGTCAGCACAATCTCGAGAGCTTCGCCGCGCATGACCACATCCCTGACGATGCCAAGATCACGCACTGACAGCGCCGGCACTTCGGGATCGAGCACCTGCTCGAGTACCTTCCAGGCAGCCTCGATACGCTCTGCCTGACGATCTGCCGAAAGGACTTCGCTCACCACACGCCGCCAGGAAACGAACGCTGCAGGTATTGCATATCCGCCAGGATGTAGCCCATATGCTCGCTGTGGCGACCTCGCTTGCCATCGCTTTGGAAGGCCGAACTGGCCGGAATCGCGAGCCCTGCCTCGCGCAGAATCTGTTCGACCTGTGCCTGCCAGTCAGCCTCGAGTTCTGACCAGAGCGGCCCAAGTCCGCTCTCTGCCGCCTCGACATCGATCTGATCGGTATCAAACATCTCGGGCACGTAGCGCCACAAATCCTGCAGCGCCTGGGTGATGCGCTGGTTCGATTCGGCGGTTCCGTCACCAAGCCGCACCACCCAGTCGCCGGAATGCTGCTGGTGATACTGCGCTTCCTTCAGAGCCTTGCCGGCGATCGCTGCAAGTTCTTGATTGCTGGAATGGCCAAGCCGGTGCCACAGCAGTTTGAGCCAGGTGGAGACCAGCGTATTACGCAGCACACTGAATGCAAAATCGCCACGAGGCAGTTCCACCATGGTGAGGTTGAAGTAGTCGCGTTCCTGGCGCAAGAAAGCCAGCTGATCCTCGTCGTGCGGCTGCACTTCTTGCTGACCGGCCAGACTGAGCAGGGCGCGCGCCTGCCCGAGCAGGTCAAGCGCGATGTTTGCCATGGCAATATCTTCTTCAAGGACCGGCGCGTGTCCGCACCACTCTTCCAGGCGCTGCGCCAGGATCAGGCAGGTATCGGCGATGCGCAAAAGATAGTGAGTGCGCGCGCCGTGATCAATCTCGATGGATGATTGCATCGTGCGGGCTCACATATGATCGACTGCGCTTGGCAGCTGATAGAAGGTCGGGTGGCGGTAGACCTTGTCCTCGGAAGGATCGAAGTACATGTCCTTGTCGCCAGGATCGCTGGCGACGATCTGATCCGAACGCACCACCCAGATGCTGGTGCCTTCCTGACGACGTGTGTAGACATCGCGCGCCATCTGGATCGCCATCTTGGCATCCGCCGCATGCAGGCTGCCGCAATGTTTGTGGTCGAGGCCCGCCTTGCTGCGTACGAACACTTCCCACAGTGGCCATTCAGCTTTTCCGTCGGCATTCATGCGGCTTCCTTCAACTGTTGTTTACGGGCATGCTCGAGTGCGGCTTCGCGCACCCAGGCACCTTCGTCCCATGCCTTGACGCGCGTGGCCAGCCGTTCCTTGTTGCATGGTCCGTCGCCGCCGACCACGCGCCAGAACTCGCTCCAGTCGATCGCGCCGTAGTCGTGCGCCTGGCGCTCTTCGTTCCATCTCAGGTCAGGGTCTGGCAAGGTCACCCCGAGGATGCGCGCCTGCTCGACCGTGGCGTCGATGAACTTCTGGCGCAACTCGTCATTGCTGACACGCTTGATGCCCCAACGCATCGACTGCGCCGAGTTCGGCGACTGGTCGTCAGGCGGTCCGAACATCATGATCGAAGGCCACCACCAGCGATTGACCGCATCCTGCACCATCTCCTGCTGTGCCTTGGTGCCCTGCTTCATCATGGTCAGGAGCGACTCATATCCCTGACGCTGGTGAAAGCTCTCCTCTCTGCAGATGCGGATCATGGCGCGCGCATAAGGCGCATAGGAACAGCGGCAGATCGGCACCTGGTTCATGATGGCAGCGCCATCGACCAGCCAGCCGATGGTGCCCATATCGGCCCAGGTCAACGTCGGATAGTTGAAGATCGAGCTGTACTTGGCGCGGCCGGTATGCAGCGCATGAAACATCTCATCGCGCGAAGTGCCAAGCGTCTCGGCAGCGGCGTAGAGATAAAGCCCATGACCGCCCTCATCTTGCACCTTGGCAAGCAGGATCGACTTGCGCTTCAAGGTGGGCGCACGGCTGATCCAGTTGCCCTCGGGCAGCATGCCGACGATTTCGGAATGGGCATGCTGACTGATTTGACGCACCAGCGTCTTGCGGTAATGCTCAGGCATCCAGTCTTTGGCTTCGATGAATTCACCGGCATCGATGTGTGCATCGAAACGCTCCTGCAGACGCATCTCGTCGGCCGAACGCACCACCTTCGGCTTGCCGTCGACCGCGTCGCCTGCTTCCTTGCCCATGGTATCCATCGCTTGCGTGTACATAACGTCTCCTTCGAGCCAGATAGTGACGGCCTAGCGCGGCCGCGTGTCAACCACGCGACGGGCTTTGCCGGTTTGGGTGCGTTCAATGGAATTGGGATCGAACACGCGCACTTGTGCTGAGATGCCAATCATGGTCTTGACGCGGTTTTGTACCGACTGTGAAATTGCGTGCCGCTCGCTTTGTGAAATTGCGCCCGATCCAGGCTGCAATTCGCAGTGCACTTCGACCTGATCGAGCAGTCCCTCGCGGCTGACGTGCACCTGGTAGAGTCCGGAAAGCTCGACATGCGCCAGCACGATTTCCTCAACCTGGGTAGGGAACACGTTGACACCACGAATGATCATCATGTCATCGCTTCTGCCGACGATCTTTCCCATGCGCCGAAACGAGCGCGAGGTCGGTGGCAGCAGGCGTGTCAGGTCGCGGGTCCGGTAGCGGATCACCGGCATGGCTTCCTTGGTCAGCGACGTGAAGACCAATTCGCCCTCTTCGCCGTCGGGCATCAGTTCACCACTGTCGGGATCGATGATCTCGGGGTAGAAGTGATCTTCCCAGATGACCGGGCCATCCTTGCTTTCGATGCATTCGCTGGCGACGCCGGGGCCCATGACCTCGGACAGGCCATAGATGTCGACGGCGTCGATGGCAGCCTTGCTCTCGATATCGCGCCGCATCGCTTCGGTCCAGGGCTCGGCACCGAAGATGCCGATCTCCAGCGAGCTGTCACGCGCATCGCCCCCCTGACGCGCGAACTCCTCGATGATCACCTGCATGTAACTTGGCGTGACCATGATGATGGACGGTCCGAAGTCACGAATCAGCTGAACCTGCTTCTCGGTCTGGCCGCCTGACATCGGAATCACCGTGCATCCCGCGCGTTCGGCGCCGTAGTGGGCGCCAAGGCCGCCCGTGAAGAGACCGTAGCCGTAGGCGACGTGGATCAGGTCGCCTGCACGTCCGCCAGCCGCACGGATCGAGCGCGCCACCAGTTCCGCCCATGTGTCGATGTCGCCTCTGGTGTAGCCCACAACCGTCGGCTTGCCCGTGGTGCCAGACGAGGCGTGAATGCGGGCCACCTCAGCACGTGGCACCGCGAACATGCCGAACGGATAGTTGTCACGCAGATCCGCTTTGACGGTGAACGGAAACCGAGCCAGATCGCTCAATTGGCGCAGATCGCCAGGCGAGATCCCCGCAGCGTCGAAGGCGCGCCGGTAGTGCGGCACATGCTGGTAGGCGCGCTGCAGCGTGGCCTGCATGCGCGCCAGCTGGAGCGCCTCGATCTCGTCGCGGCTGGCAAGCTCGATGGCAGACAGATCGCCTGGCGCTGGTTGTCTGATCGGCATGAGGGCTTGTCTCCTTTTTCTAGCTTCTCGACCAGGTCACGTCACTTGGGCGCGACAGCTGAACGTCCCTTGGCGGTATAGGAGCGTCCCCGAAACATTGCGACGCGCT
>CAZZVZ010000033.1:3998-12312 GCA_964657655.1 Gammaproteobacteria bacterium
GGAGGCCCCCGTGCCCGGGCAATGCATGCACGCCCGTGAGCAGGTCGCCGGCGCGCGCCGGCGCCACAAAATCGATGCTGAAGGCAGACGCCACGCTCAGTTCGCCGTGCGAATTGCAGGCAAACGCGAACGCCGAATCGGCCAGTGACGCCAGTACCCCGCCATGGCAGGTGTCGTAGCCGTTGAGCATGTCGTCACGCACCCGCATCTGAACCGTTGCCGTTCCCGGCGCGATGCTGACCACATCCATGCCGAAGGCACGCGTCAGCCGGTCGTTGCTCAGCATCGTATCGCGCACCGCTTCGGCCGTCTCCTGAACCGATGCCGTCATGTTAAGTCCTTGATATATATATGTATCTATTATTGAATACTCAGGCAGGCGACGGCTCTTGACGGCCGCTCGCAAGGACGTTGCACCTGTCAAAAACATAACCGACCGACCGTTCGGTTAATATTACTGCTAGATTTGCGGAGGTGCAAGCCGGGCGCGCCACCGCCTGCTTGAGAACACTGCACCAAGCTTTCCTTGCTGACAACCTGAGTCAAGAATGCCACGCGGGCGCGCATCCAACTACGACGAACAGCGAGACATGATTCGCGAACAGGCTGCCGCCCTGTTCGCGCGGCGCGGCTATCCATCGACCTCGATGAACCAGGTGGCCGAAGCATGTGCGCTCTCCAAGGCTGCTCTCTACCATTACTACCCCGACAAATATAGTCTGCTGCTCAGCATTGCCGATGGCCATGTGTCACGGCTCCTCACGCTGGTCAAGGATGAACGAACCCAGAACCTCGCAGGTGAAGCGCGCCTACGCCACATGATTCATCGCATCGTGGAAGAGTACGCCGATGCGCAGGACGCCCACCGGGTACTGACGGAAGACGTGCGATTCCTTAATGCCGAAGACCGCGAGCAGGTGCTCGACAAGGAGCGCGTGGTCGTGCAAGGTTTTGCCGAGGCGGTCACCCAGATGCGTGCCGACATGCCGAGTGCCCATCTGTCGAAACCCTTGACCATGCTGCTGTTCGGCATGATCAACTGGATGTTCACCTGGATGAAGCCCGACGGCGAACTCGATCACGCCGCCATGGGTCCGATCGTCGCCGACCTGTTTCTGGGCGGTATCGCCACAGTCACACTTCCTGACAAGAATCTGGCGCACGCGGTGCCTGCGCCGGTCGCACGTCGCAGATCAGCCGAAAGTAGAGACGCCAGCTAGATCAGAGCGGCCGCGCGAACAGCGGCGAGGCGTGGCGCGCTGCGCTCAATTCGGTTGCCGCTCGCAACAGCGCCGGCCCGAGCGCCGTCATGCGTTTCTCGTTCAAGCGGACGGCCGGGCCTGCAATGCTGATGACGCCGATGGTCGGCAGGTCCCGATGGCGCACCGGTGCGGCCATGGCAGTCATACCGGGCGCGAACACCTGGTTGATTTGCGCGAATCCTCTGGTGCGCGCCGCATGGATGAATTGCAGCAACGCCTTGATGGTGGTGGGCGCATTCGGGCCGAACTGTCGGGGCGAGCCGAAACCCTGGCGCGAGACGAGTTCCAGCGCCCGCTCATCGGACATGGTCATCATCCAGGCATGTCCGGTGGCGCTGCATGACAAGGTGGTGTCCATCCCCATGTCCGGGTCATAGCGCAGCCCGCGCAGCGCGCCTTGCGCCTTGGCCACCCAGGTCAGGCGATCGCCATCGACGATGGCCAGTCGCACCAGCTCTTCAGAAGTCTGTGCAAGTCGATCGAGAATGGTCTGCGCGACATCGACCACCCCCGTGGCTGCAAGAAAACCAAGGCCAATGCCCGAAAGCTTGGTGGTGAGCACATAGTCACCATGGTCTCTGAGCTGGCGCACGTAGTCGCAACGTTTCAGATCCGTCAGCAGGCGATGACAGGCGCTACGGGGTATTTCCAGTTCATCTGCAATGCGCGCCAGAGGAACGCCATCGACCTGGGTTGCAAGGTACTCCAGCAGTGCAAGTGTTCGCTCGGTCACGCTCGGCAAAGCGGCTCCACATGTTCGATATTCCAACCTGGAATGGTATCCCAGAATGCGGTGCTAAGCTCCATTCACCAGGGTCGGGTATCAAGGTGGGGCCACACACGGCATCGCCATGAACACCGCGAAGAACAAAAGATTCAGACGGAGACAACATGCAAAGCACCACCGCCGGCACACTCCCATCCAGCACGTCGAGCCCCAGTTCCAGGAGAACAGCGCTGGTTGCTGCGGCAATCGGCACCGCACTCGAGTGGTTCGATGTCACGCTCTACGGGGTGCTGGCCGCCACAGTGTTTCCCAAGCTGTTCTTCCCTGCCATGAATCCGACCTCGGGACTGCTGGCATCACTCGCCACCTTCGGGGTGGGGCTCGCCGCGCGCCCACTGGGCGCAATCATTTGTGGTCACCTGGGCGACAAACTCGGGCGCCGCAACCTGATGCTCGCAACCGTGATCGTGATGGGCATGAGTTCGATGGCGATGGGCCTGCTGCCGAGTTACGACAGTATCGGCATCTGGGCTCCGGTTCTACTTGTGACCTTGCGCATCACGCAGGGCTTCGCGCTCGGCGGTGAGTCGACTGGCGCGCAGCTGATGGCCATCGAACACGCCGACGCCGACCGGCGCGGGCGCGCCTCTGGCGTCCTTGGCATCTGTTCGCCGTTGAGTCAGATTCTCGCCAACGGCATGCTGCTCGCTCTATCCTCGACCATGGCACCGGATGCCTTCGATGCCTACGGCTGGCGTATCCCGCTGCTGGCGAGCGTGGTGCTGGTGGTGGTCGGCGTCTACATTCGCCTGCGCGTCACTGAGACGCCTGCCTTCGTGGCCCTCAGCAAGACCGAGGTGGTGCATGCCGGCAAGCCGCTGCGAGATGCGTTCAAGCTGCACTGGAAAACACTGTTGCGCTGGATGCTGTTCTTCTGCGGCCCGACTGCGATCTTCTACCTCATCGTGGTGTTCTCGCTCAGCTACGTCACCAAGACGCTGGGCGTACCCAAGCAAACCGGCTTCTTGCTGCTGATGGGCGCCAACGTCTGTGCCATCGTCGGTGCGCTTGCAGGCGGCATGCTGAGCGATCGCATCGGTCGCAAGAAAGCCCTGGCGATCGGGTCAATCGCGACGCTTGCAATGCTGTTCGCCTACTTCCAGATCCTTGATACCAAGAGCTTCATCCCGATGCTGGCCGCAATGGGCTTCTTCCTTGGCTTCACCCAGTTTCAAAGCGGCATCCAGCCGGTCGCCTTCGCCGAGGCGTTCCCGACCAATGTGCGCTACTCTGGCTCGGCACTCGCCTACTCAGGTGCCAACCTGATCGCCGGTGGCCCGATGCCAGTGCTCGCGGTCTGGCTCTTCTCCATCTCCAATGGCTCGCCTTGGGGAGTTGTGGCGGTGTGCGCGCTGTTCAACGTCATTTCCCTGATCATGATCCTGACGGCTCCTGAAACCCGAGGCATCGACATGAACCGCTCCGACTCGCTCGGCGCGGTGGCAAGCAGCTAGCGTCGATGGCACCCTTGTCACCGTTCCTGCCTGATTGACTTCACTCCCAACCGAAGCGTCCATGTCAAAGCTCGTTTTTCTCCTCAACGGATCCAATCTCAACATGCTCGGCAAGCGCGAGCCCGAGCTGTATGGAACAGTCACCCTGGCAGAAGTCGAAGGTCAGGTCATGACGCTGGCGCGCCAAATCGATGTGGCATGCGAATTCCGCCAGACCAACAATGAAGGCACTCTGATCGACTGGATCCATGAGGCCTTCGAGCGCGATGCGGCCGTCATCATCAATCCGGCCGGCTTCTCGTTTGCCTCGATTCCGGTTCTCGATGCCATCAAGATGATCAAAAGGCCGGTCATCGAACTGCACATCACCAACATCCACAGACGCGACGAGATCTACCGCCATTCGCTCATCTCGACAGCCGCGACCGCGGTGATCTGCGGTCTTGGCACCAACGGCTACCTGGTGGCCCTGCGCGCCATGGCGCAGGCACTGGATGACGCGTGAGCTGCGCGGCGCAGCCGTGCATGCAGCGAACCATCGCGACTTGCCTGCTTGCTTCTTGCTAGCCGGCGAGCAACTGCCCGCCGTCGACCGCAATGGTCTGTCCCGTGACCCAGCGGGCGTACGGCGAGGCCAGAAACAGCGCGACGTCGGCGATCTCTTCGGGCGTTCCCATGCGACCGAAAGGAATGCTCTTGAGCGTTCTCTCGTACAGCGCATCGCCTGCGATCCTGCGCTGGTCCCACACCCCTCCTGCAAATTCGATTGAGCCAGGCGCGATGCAATTGACGCGCACGCCCTGTCGCGCCAGCATGGCCGCCTGGCTGCCGGTGTAGCTGATCATGGCCGCCTTGACCGCAGCATAAGCCGCAGCACGCGTCGACGGTCGAAAAGCGGCGATCGAGGAGATGTGGATGATGGAAGCTTTTTCGGCGCGCAGCAAAAAAGGCAGTGCCGCGTGCGATGAGCGCACCATCGCCATCACGTCCACCGAAAGGCCGGCGGACCAGCCAGCTTCGTCGTCGCCCATACCGAAGCCCGATGCGTTGTTGACGAGTATGTCGATACCGCCGAGAAACTCACCCGCTTCGGTCACATAGCGCGCCACCGAATTCGCATCCGCGAGATCACAGGTTGCCGTATGAACGGCATGGTTGTAGGCAGCAATCTCTTGCCCGGTCGCCTCGAGGGCTGCGGCACCGCGCGCGCAGATCGAAACCTTGGCACCGGCTGCGGCAAACGCCAGCGCAATGCTTCGGCCGATGCCGCGGCTTCCGCCGGCGACGACCACGCACCGATCTTTAAAATCAAAAGTCATGAATGATGATCTCCTTGATCAGGTGCCGATTGCAAAGCAGCTCTGAGGGTCCCACGGGCTGAGCAGCGCCCGCAAAAACGGATCGGGGAAGCGGCATAGCGGAACTGGCAAGCCCGACCCGGCCTGCACGACCTTGCGCACGCGTGCGAGGTTAAACCCGCTTGAACGATCCCGTGTTTGTGTCTGAAGACAGCTCGAGTGAGCGAGCACCTTCAGCGGCATTTTCGCACAGCAGCCTGCCCGCCTTCGATGATTTTCCTCTTTTGTGTCGACAGATCAACAACTTGGGCATAGGTAGGTCCGCCTCAGATTTGAGTTGGGCAGACCACTGAGGGGGACTTACAATAGTTGCCACGGCAGCCGTGTCTTTTTGAGCATGTGCTCCACGTTGTGGAAGCCGAAATCCAAGTCGATTCATCATGGGCCGCTAGAAAGGCGATTGCATGTCACTGGTTGCAGTTATCACAACAACCATCGCGCTCAGCATCATCATTGCGCTGCGCTATCTCATGATCGCGGCGATTGCCAACCGCATGTTCTGGGGTGGTCCCCGGGGAGCAGCGCGCGGCCGCCAACTCAATACCCAGCGTCCCAATGCAAAGACAGTACGCCACGAGATCATGCTGTCGGTCGTCGCCAGCCCGATCTACGCCTTTCCCGCGGCACTGGCGCTCGAAGGATATAAACACGGATACACCAAGCTCTATCTCGACCCCGCCGCCTATGGATGGTGGTGGCTGCCGGTCAGTGCGGCGATCTACCTGATCGTGCAAGATACCTATTACTACTGGCTGCATCGGGGGCTGCATCATCGCCGGGTGTTCAAGTGGGCGCACATGGGTCACCACATCTCGCGTGAGCCAAGTCCTTACGCATCTTTCGCATTTGATCCGGCAGAAGCGGCGCTGACCGCCTGGCTGCTGCCCGCCATGACGCTGGTCGTCCCTATTAATCTGTGGGTCGCACTCACGCTCTTGATGCTGATGACGGCCGCTGCGGTCTTCAATCATGCAGGGCGCGAAATGTGGCCCGCGCGCTGGCTCGAGAGCATGGTCGGCCGGCAAGTGATCACCGCCACGCATCACAACGCCCACCACGCGCAGTTTCGCCAGAATTACGGTCTTTATCTTCGCTTCTGGGACAAGATGATGGGCACGGACACCTCGGGGGTTGCATCAGGCAACGCGCGCCACGCGCTCGAAGGTGAGCCCCAAACCGCCCTGCCCCCCGGCACTGGATCTCTCTGACAAGCCCTGTGCGCTACGAAGATCGGCTGGACTGCGTCTATGTGCGTTTTGCTACGCTTCATCCTGCTCAAAATCTCGACCGAAGAGTCTGTCTGTTAAGACGGGATCAGCAAGTCACTAGAAAGCGATTGCTCGCGCCAGGTCAGGCGTCATGGTGAAGGCGCGCGCAGCGGACTGCGAGACCATCCTGCTTGTCGGCGGTGGCTTGGCGAACGGCCTGATCGCTTATCGTCTCGCCCAGACGCGCCCCGAGGTGAATTTTCGAGTGCTCGAAGCCGGATCGCGCCTCGGCGGCCAGCACACCTGGTCGTTCTTCGCTTCAGATCTAGACGCTGATGGACAGTGGGTGCTGCCATTGGTGAGCAAATCCTGGGACCACTACGAGGTGCGCTTTCCGCAACGTCAGCGCCGCATCTCAAACGGCTATCGCAGCATCACATCGGACAAATTCAGTGCCGTGCTCGAGGAAATGCTGGGAGAGCGGGTGATGTTGAACAGCCCGGTTTCATCGATCGATTTCAACGCTGTCGAATTGACCGGGGGAAAGCGCCTGGCGGCTGCGCTGGTGATCGATGGCAGGGGCCCGGCGGAGTTTCCCGACCTGACGCTTGGCTATCAGAAATTTCTTGGCCAGACGGTCCACCTGGCGAACGATCATGGCCTTGATGGGCCGATCCTCATGGATGCCACTGTCGATCAAAAAGGAGGGTATCGCTTCGTCTACGTTCTGCCGTGGGACAAGCGCACGCTTTTGATCGAGGACACGCGCTACACCGATCACGAGGGCCTCGATCTGACGGATTTTCGGGCGGGAGTTGTCTCCTACGCCGCGTCCCAAGGATGGATCATCGAACGGATCCTGGCCGAGGAGCAAGGTGTGCTTCCCGTGGCACTCGAAGGCGACATCGAGGCGCACTGGCGCCGCGCCGCGGGGCATGCGATGTCGGGCCTGCGTGCAGCCTTGTTTCATCCCACGACCGGCTATTCCCTGCCGGACGCGGTGCGTCTTGCCAATGCCATCTGCAAGTTGCCGCTGATCAGCAGAGTAACGGTCGAAAAACTGGTGCGTGAGCAGTCGATTTCGACCTGGCGGCGGCGCGGTTTTTACCGTCTCCTCAATCGCATGCTGTTCCGCGCTGCGCAACCGGACGAGCGCTATCTGGTATTGCAGCGCTTCTACGGCTTGCGCGAACCCTTGATGGCACGCTTCTACGCAGCTCGTCTGACGCCTTTTGACAAAGCCAGAATTGTCACTGGCGTACCGCCCGTCCCTTTCTTTGCCGGCATCCGCTGCATCCCAGAACGAACAATTACATGAAAACAGCAGCAGTCATCGGTTCCGGCTTTGGCGGCCTCGCGCTTGCCATCCGCTTGCAGTCGGCAGGCGTCAAAACCACCATTTTCGAGGCCCGCGACAAGCCGGGGGGGCGCGCGTACGTATTCGAGGATGCTGGATTCACATTCGATGCAGGGCCGACCATCATCACTGATCCAGGCTCGATCGAAGAGCTGTTTGAACTTTCAGGGCGCAAGCTCGCCGATTACGCGCCGATCATGCCGATCTCGCCGTTCTACCGGCTCTCCTGGGAGGATGGCTACAGCTTCGACTATGTGAACGATCAGGCCGAGCTTGACCGCCAAATTGCTGCCAAGTGCCCGGCCGATGTAGAGGGTTATCGTCGCTTCTATGAATACTCCGCGAAGCTGCTGGAAGAAGGCTACGTCAAGCTGGGCGCCAAACCGTTCTTGAGTTTCTCGAGCATGGTCGCCGCCGGACCCGCCCTGGTCCAGCTGCAGGCATGGAAGTCGGTGTACACAAAGGTCGCCGAGTTTATCTCCGATGACCAGCTGCGCCAGGCGTTCAGCTTTCACTCCTTGCTGGTGGGCGGCAATCCATTCGCGACCTCGTCAATCTACGCCTTGATCCACGCACTGGAGCGACGCTGGGGCGTGTGGTTCGCCCGCGGCGGTACCGGTGCTTTGGTGAAAGGCATGGTGCGGCTGTTTGAAGAGCTGGGCGGCACACTTCAGCTCAACGCACCGGTCAGCGCAATCACCACCAGCGGGCAACGCGTCACCGGGGTGACGCTCGCCAGCGGCCAGTCGCAGTCATTTGACGCGGTGGCAAGCAATGCCGATGTAGTGCACACATATCAGAAGCTGCTCGGCTCACACCAGCGCGGCCGGAGTTACGGCCGCAAGCTCGCCAAGAGTCGCGGTTCCCCGGCGCTAGCCGACCTGCGGC
>CAZZVZ010000033.1:12322-14839 GCA_964657655.1 Gammaproteobacteria bacterium
GCACTCGATGTCTTTGTTTGTCATCTACTTCGGCTTGAAATCGCAGCACCCCGAGCTGGCCCATCACACAGTGCTGTTCGGTCCGCGTTACCGTGAACTGATCTCCGAGATTTTCAACGGCCCCGAACTGTCGGCGGATTTCTCGCTTTACCTGCATGCGCCCTCGCGCAGCGACCCGAGCCTCGCGCCACCCGGCCACGAGGCCTTCTACGTGCTGGCGCCTGTGCCTCACCTGGGCTCAGCAGACATCGACTGGGACGTGGTCGGTCCTCTCTACCGCGACAGAATCCTCAACTACCTCGAAGAGAAGTACATCCCGGGGCTCAAGGGTGACCTGGTGACCTGCCGCATCTTCACGCCAAATGATTTTCGCGATCAGCTCAATGCCCACCTTGGCTCGGCCTTTTCGCTCGAGCCCCTGTTGACACAAAGTGCCTGGTTTCGGGCCCACAACCGCGACGATGTGATCGACAATCTGTATATCGTTGGCGCCGGCACCCATCCTGGCGCCGGCGTTCCCGGCGTGATCGGATCGGCCAAGGCAACCGCATCGCTGATGCTGGCAGACGGCGTGTGATGAGCGATCAGGTGCTGGCTTTCAGCCGCAACAGCATCGAACTGGGGTCGTCCAGTTTCGCTGCCGCGGCACGCGTATTCCATCCAAGGATTCGCGAGGACGCCTACTTCCTGTACGCCTGGTGCCGCCATTGTGATGATGAAATCGACGGCCAGGTGCGTGGCCATGGCGCAGTCGGCCTCGATCCGGCGCTTGCTGCACACAAACTTGCAGAGCTCGAGGACAAGACCAGGCGTGCGATGGCAGGCGAGGTCATGACCGACCCTGCCTTCGTTGCGTTCCAGCGTGTTGCCATGCGCCATCAGATCGCAGAGCGCTATCCGCTCGACCTGCTGCAGGGCTTTCGCATGGATGTCGAGGGCTACCGTTATCGCACTCTCGAGGACACTCTGCGCTACGCCTACCACGTGGCTGGCGTGGTCGGCGTCATGATGGCCAAGGTCATGGGTGCACAAGGCATCGACACGCTGCGGCGTGCCGCCGATCTGGGGCTGGCCTTGCAACTGACCAACATTGCGCGCGACGTGATCGAGGATGCAAAAGGTGGCCGCGTCTATCTGCCGGGTGAATGGCTCGGCGACCTCGGCGATGACCCCGGGGCAATCGCCGATCCCGCCAACCGGGCCATTGTGTTTGACGCGACCAGACAGTTGCTGGCTGCAGCAGAACCGTATTACGCCTCCGCGCGCTGGGGCCTCAAGGCGCTCGGCTTTCGCTCGGCGTGGGCCATCGCTGCGGCTCGTGGCGTCTACCGCCAGATCGGCTTCAAGGTGATCGCGGCCGGTGCCCCTGGAATGGATTACCGTGCCAGGACAGGAACGCTCGACAAGCTCGCCAAGGTCACCGGGGCTGCCTTCATCGCGGCGCGCGCCGCGACCCTTGACGGCTGGGGCGCAGAGCCACCGCGCCCACCGCTTTGGACGCCGCTCTAAAGCTTGCGCCGGCTTTCTATTGCGAACGCAATTGCAAAGCCGATCACAGAAAAAAGCGCAAGCACGACCCACGCCTCGACCAGGTGTCGGTCGAACGACGGGCGCCAGAGCACGCTCTGATAGGCCTCGATCACCCACGCATGGGGTGTCAGCCAGCCGACCGTCTGCAGCGCGGCTGGCATCAGGAATCGCGGCGCCATCGAGCCACCGACTGCTGCCAGGATCAGGATCACGAAAGTCGACACGGTCTGGGCCTGTTCCCTGGTTTCGCAGGCCGTGGCAAGTGCAAGTGCGACACCGCCACTGGCCGCTGCAGCGCAGATGGCGGTCACCAGCCACGGCGCGATGTTCTGCAACAGTGGCACCTTGTAGACCACGGCTGCAACCGAAAACAGCACCAGCGCCTGAATCACGCCGAGCATCAGCAGCCAGACCATTCTGCCGCCCAGCAGCGGCAGCACCCCGCCCACGCTCAGGGCGAGGCGCAGCCTCAGGCCCATGCGCCGCTCATCGATCAGGTCCATGGCACTTTGCATCGATGAAAACATCAGAAACAAGATGCTGACAGCACCCGCGTAATACACCACGATCGGGTCGCTCCCCTGGATGACACTCTGGCTCACAAGAGAATCAGGGCCCTTGGGCGCCTTGGTGAAGTCGAGGCGGTTCAGCTGAACGGGCGTGAGTGCCAGGAGCGGCGCCAGCCTGGCCACCTCGCGCTTGACGGCCACCTCGGGCAGGCCCTGCGCAACCGAGGCGGTCACTTCTGCCGTGAGGACTGCGCCGGAGGCGCGCCTGCCGGGTTGCACCAGCACCACCAGCGGCGCGGGCGCGCTCACCAGATCGCCGTTGATCACAAGACCGGCATCGACCTCACCGAGTTCGAGCGCGTGACGCAATGTGACCTGATCGGGAAACATCCTAAGGCGACCCTTGAGCACGTCGCTTAAGGTGCTCAACAATTGTGAACTCTCAACACTGGGTGCCTGATCGACCACGCCAGCGCGT
>CAZZVZ010000034.1:0-941 GCA_964657655.1 Gammaproteobacteria bacterium
CGGCTGGCAGGGGCTCGATGCCGGCGCAGCCGCATCTGGAACTTCATCTGCAACTGCGCCCACAGCTGTCCCGACAGCCGCGCCCGCGGCTGCAGTGACACCTGCACCTGCTGCATCCGCAGGACAAACTGCACGGGCCAGCGCACCGGCGGGCTAGCCCCGCCTTGTTGGCCAGGGCGGGATTTCATCTAGAGTGGCGATTTTCGATGTCATGGAAATCCGATGCCTTTCAAGCAAGCAGTCCACACTTCAGTTTTCGCGCTGGTCCTTTGTGCCGGCATTGCGGCCCGGGCCGAGTCGATCGGCGAGGTCGACACGGCCTTTCACCTGATCAAGGACGACAAGATTTCGGTCGAGGCATTCGATGATCCGCTGGTGCACGGCGTGACCTGTTACGTGTCACGCGCGAGGACCGGCGGCATGTCAGGCGCAATCGGGCTTGCCGAAGACAAGAACGAAGCCTCCATTGCGTGCCGTCAGGTCGGCCCGATCTCGTTCACAGCACCGCTGGCACGCCAGGAGGACATCTTCTCGGCCTCCTTGTCGGTGCTGTTCAAGCGCCTGCACGTGGTGCGCATGGTCGATGAGCGGCGCGGCGCTCTGGTCTACCTGACCTACTCGGACCGGCTGATCGATGGCAGTCCGAAGAATGCCGTCACAGCCGTTGCCCTGGGCGCTGGTCAGAAGATTCCGCTGCGCTGACGCGTTCTCGCAACCCTTCACAATTGCTTACCAACGCGCCTGGCGCGAGACGGTAACATCGAGTCCGATTTTTTCGGTATCGGCTCGTGCAATGTGAATGCGCACCACGCCTGATCCATCTTGATGCCAGCCGGGCGGCGATTCGCCGCGCGGCTCGGTATCGCCAATTTCCGCTTTCTCGCAACTATGGTTCAGGCAACCCGTCCGGGTCTCAATATGGCGACCACACGTCCGTCGCG
>CAZZVZ010000034.1:951-14823 GCA_964657655.1 Gammaproteobacteria bacterium
CCACGGCTGCCGGGAGCATCTTGCTGCTGCTGGCGGCCTCGTTCATGGTCTATCTGCGCGCTGGCGAGAAACCGGGCGACTTGACTGCCTTCCTGCCGATGTACACCACGGCCGCAGTCATTTTCGATGTACTGACCGCCTATCTGCTGTCGATCCAGTTCGTCAACAGCCGGCGCTTCAGTACCGGCCTGCTGGCTGGCGCCTACTCTTTCAATGCGCCTTTGACGCTGTTGCAGCTGTGCGTCTTTCCTGGCGTTTTCTCGACCGCGGGCCTGTTCTCGGCAGGACCGCAGGCGGCGATCTGGCTCTGGGTCACCTGGCACGCGGGCTTTCCGACCTGGATTCTGCTGGCCATGCTGGCCGAGCTCTGGCCGGCCAGCAGGTCAGCGTCGCGCCGCCTGAAGACTGTTGCCAGACGCCTGATTCTGATTGTCCCTCCGCTGCTGGCCGTGCTGATCAGTCTTCGGATTCTGGCCGTCGGTCCCGACCTGTCGCCGCTGGTGGTCGATGGCCGCTACGACGCCCTGTTGCATCACCCGCTTGGCTATTACGCGATCATCGCAAGTGGCCTCGCGGTGATCGCAGTGCTGGTCGTCGGGCGCTGGCGCAACCTCTTGAACGTGTGGCTGTCGGTGGCGGTGCTGTGCGCCTTCCTCGACGTGGCGCTCACGCTCGCCGGTGGTGCGCGCTATTCGCTCGGCTGGTACGCCTCGCGCGTGTTGAGCGTTGCCACCGCCGGGTCTCTGCTCGCCATCACGCTCTGGGAAATCAACCAGATCTATGCGCGTTTGAGTCATTCCAACCGTCGCCTGGAAGATCTGGCGAGTCATGATGGTCTGACGGGGACGCGCAACCGGCGTCATTTCGACAGTGCGCTGGCCAAGGAGATCCGCAGAGCCAACCGTGAAAATGGTCCTCTCGCGCTCGTGATCTGCGATGTCGATCATTTCAAGCGCTTCAACGACACACTCGGTCACGTGCGTGGCGACGAGGTTTTGATTGCGGTGGCACGCACCCTTGATCAGCAAAGCCGACGCAACGTCGATGTGGTGGCACGCTATGGCGGCGAAGAATTCGCCATCATCTTGCCGGGTATCGCAGCACGCGGAGTCAGATCGACTGCCGAGCGGCTGCGCCAGTCTGTCATGGATTTGCACATCGAAGCGCCGCCAGGCGGCCTGCCGTTTCTGACCATCAGTGTCGGTGCGGCCCTTTATCAACCAGGCGACAGTGCCGAGCGACTGATTGCACGCGCCGATGAGGCGCTCTATCTGGCCAAGAGTGCCGGCCGAAATTGCGTCATTCTCGCGGAGCATCAGGCAGCCGAGGTGAGCGAGACCGCGAGGAGGGCCTGAGCAGCCGGCAGCAAACAGGGCTGCGTCAGGAGAGTAGCAAATGGCCCCGTTGCGGGGCGCGCCGTCGCGTCGCGAACATGCAGCAGGTTCCGACCAGGACGGCCTCCGCCGACTTCGCGGTTGCCACGCACCAGGACTCATGATCGATGGAGCAATGCGCGTACCCAGCCGCCTGAATCGCTGCTAGTCCGCGCACACGGTGCGCTCAGCGGCCCAGTCGCGCAGTGCTTCGACTTCTTCGGAACGCACCACCGAGAGCGGGCGGGTGCGCCCGATTTCTTCCAAAAGCATGGCGGGCGACAGTGGTTGTTGCGCGGCAAATGCCTGGTACTGCGATGCGATCACGGCCTGTTCGAGTTCGGCGCCGGAAAATCCTTCGGCTCTTGCGGCAATCGCTGCCAGGTCAAAGCTGTCGTTGAGCAGCTTGCGCTTGCGCAGATGGATCGACAAAATCTCCTGGCGCACTGCAGGTGTCGGTAGATCGACGAAGAAAATCTCGTCGAAGCGGCCCTTGCGCAATAATTCGGGTGGCAGCTTGGAAATGTCGTTGGCGGTCGCCACGATGAAGACGCGTTCGCGGCGTTCGCTCATCCAGGTGAGGAAGGCGCCGAGCACGCGGCGCGATACGCCACCGTCACTGCCTTCGTCGCTGGCCAGACCCTTCTCAATTTCGTCAAGCCACAACACGCAAGGTGCCATGGCCTGTGCGGTACGCAAGGCCTCGCGCAGATTGCGTTCCGTCTCCCCGGAGAACTTGTTGTAGAGCGCGCCGAAATCGAGCCGCAACAGGGGTGCCTGCCAGGAGCCCCCGACCGAACGCGCGGCCAGGCTCTTGCCGCTGCCTTGCACGCCAAGCAGCAGCACGCCCTTGGGGATCTCGAGCGCCTCGGTACCGGCGGCGCCGACGAAGGCGGGATAACGCAGTTCGAGCCAGCGCTTTAAGTGCGCCTGACCGCCCACATCGGCGAACTTGGCGTTGCCGAGTTCGAGTGACATGAGGCCATTGCTGCCGAGGGCTTCATGCTTGTGTTTCAGGACGCGCGCCACCGCTGCCATGGTGACCGTGCCTTCGGCTTCAATCGACTGGCGGATCAGGCGCCTGGCGTCGGCTCCGGTAAACCCGACCAGGTGACGCGTCATCATCTCGAGCGCAGTCGGATCGCCACGCAGCGGCTGACCATCGTGGCCGCTTTTCCAGAAGGTGGCTTCTTCCTTGAAGATTTCGCGAATCTCCTCGACCGAAGGCAACACCATCGCGAAGGCGGCGCTCATGCGCTGCAGATCCTGCGAGAGGGAAATGCTCGAGCCGACGAACACGAAGGTGCGCGCCACCACCTGGTAGTCAAGCGCCATTTCGCGGATCAGGCGCACGCACACGGGATTGTCGAGGAAGGGCTGGGCATCGAAGAACACGAACACGCCGTTTTGCGGCGAGCCCTTCAGATGCTTCAGCGCATCGAGCAGGTCGTGGGTCTCGGTAAATACCTCGGGACGCATGTGGCGTCTTACGCCTTGCACCACGCTCCAGGTGAAAAGAGGGATGTCCTCGAGATTGCAGGTGTGCTCGACCAGCGAGACGAAGCGGTTCTCTTCGGGTGTCTCGACTGTCAGAATCGGAAAGCGCGAGCGCAACAGGAATCCCAGCTCGGCAATTTCGTTGCGTTCGCGATTCGGTCCGGTATTTTGCTGTGCGCCATCCATGCTGGTCGGGCCCTTCAAATTTGTCGAGGTTGGCGCCTGATTGTCGGCCAGCGCCGCTCGTGACGCAATCGCTTTGGCGGCCGGCCGCGCGGCGGCCAGTGCCGGCGCCGCGGGTGCTAGCATTACGCGTGGCAAAAATATTCCCCAGTGACTGGAAATCGCTCGATGCGCGCGGCGTGCTGGGCCGCCAGATCGAGACCTTGAAACTGCTCGAAGGCGCCTTGCCGGCACGTTACGCCGTCTACCACGGCGTGCACTGGACGCGCGTTGCACAAGGCGGGTCCGTGCACGACGGCATCGATTTCGTGGTGATTTCCCCGGCCGGCCGGATTGTACTGATCGAGCAGCACGTCGGTTTGCTGAGCGAAACAGGCGATGGCCTCGTCAAGCTCAGCGCCGAACACAGAAAGAACGTGCCCATTTCGCTTGGCCGTGCCGGCGCGAGTCTTGATTCACGCCTGACCCAGGCGTTCGGGGCAGGGTCGTTTGCCATCGAGGAGCTGCTCTACTGCCCGGACTACTCGGTGCGCGATCCGAGCATCGCCAGCGTGCCGCCAGAACGCATCGTCGATGCCAGCCGTCGCCATCAGTTACCGGCCTTGTTGCGTCAGCTCGCGCCAGAAGACGAGGCTGCGCTGCCGGCTCAGCCGCGGCTGCACCGGTTCTTCTGCGATCTGCTGGAACTGGTACCCGATGCAGCGGCGCTACGCGACCGCCGCGCCGAGTGGGTCACGCGCCTGGCACAGGGCCTTGCCACCTGGGGCATGGCGATCGACATGCATCCGCACCGGGTGCGCGTCATCGGCACCGCGGGATCGGGCAAGACGCAACTCGCACTGCGCATACTGGAACGAGCCAAGGAGCGTGGTCAGCGCGCCTTGTACCTGTGTTACAACCGCCCGCTTGCCGATCACATCAGCGAGATTGCGCCGCCCGAGGCAACGGTGTTGACGTATCACCAGTTGTGCGAGCGCGCGGTCAGGGATGATGGAGACAAGACCGAGTTCGCCTCGCCCAACGTGTTCCTCGATCTGGAACGCAGGTTCGCTGCGCTCGAGCACTCAGCCGTCGCGCCATTTGAGGTGATGGTGATCGATGAAGGCCAGGATTTCGCCGCCGAGTGGGTTGGACCGCTGTTTCGCCAGGCTGCGAACGAGGCCGCCATCTGGTGGCTGGAAGATCCGCTGCAGAACCTCTACCAGCGCGACAGCGTGCCCCTGCCTGGCTTCGTCACGCTGCGCGCACCCAGCAACTATCGTAGTCCGAGAGACATCGTGGCGCTGCTGAAGTCAGTGCTCGGCGAGGATGTCGGGTTCGAGGCAGCCAGTCCGTTTGAGAGTGCCGAGATCTCGCTCTCCGTCTATCACGATCAGGACGAACTGGTGGAAGAGACCAAGCGAGCCATCACGCATGCGCTGCAGGCAGGATTTAGCCGCAGTGACATCGCCCTGGTGTCGTTCCGTGGACGCGAGCAGTCGCGTCTTGCCGGAATTGAAAGTCTCGGTCCCCATCATTTGCGCAGCTTCAGTGGCGCGTACGACCTGCTGGGCAACCCGATGTTCAGCGAAGGCGATGTGCTGTTCGAGTCGCTCTACCGCTTCAAGGGCCAGTCGGCAGCCTGCGTGATCCTGACTGAACTTGATTTTAGGGAGATCGATCAGCGCGTAGCGAGAAAGCTGTTTGTGGCAGCCACCCGTGCCAGCATGCAGCTCATCCTGGTCGCATCGAGCAGCGCTGCAGCACTGATTCTCGAGCGCGCGCCCAACCTGGTCAGGCAGCATGTGCGCCACGTACCGGCCGGAAGACAGCCCGCATGAACGAGAACGAATCGCCCGGCTCCTTGGCTGATCATGTTCCTGTGCTGCGCGTGGCCCGACCCAGCAATGATCTGGCGGCGCTGCGGCGGTTCTACATCGACGGCCTCGGTCTCGACGAGCTTGCCGGTTTCACCGGCCATGCGGGCTTCGATGGGGTGGTGCTTGGCGCCCGCAATGCGCCCTATCATCTCGAGTTCACCAGGGAGGCGGGCGTATTGGCAGCGCGTGCCAGCAGCCAGGAGCAGCTGCTGGTGTTCTATCTGCCAGATGAGGCGCACTTTCAGGCCGCGCTGGCGCGCATGCAGAAGATCGGCGTGGCACCGGTCGCTTCGCACAACCCGTACTGGGATCAGCTTGGCGTCACATTTGAAGACCCGGACGGCTACCGCGTGGTGCTGCAGCGCGCCGCCTGGGTGAGGTGATGTGCTAGACGTCGAACGAGACGCCCTGCGCGAGTGGCAACGCCGATGAATAGTTGATGGTGTTGGTGGCGCGGCGCATGTAGGCACGCCATGCGTCAGAACCTGACTCGCGGCCACCGCCCGTCTCCTTCTCGCCACCAAATGCGCCACCGATTTCTGCGCCCGATGGGCCGATGTTGACGTTGGCAATGCCGCAGTCCGAGCCGTCTGCCGCCAGGAAAGCTTCGGCCTCGCGCATATCGGTGGTGAAGATCGAAGAAGAAAGGCCGTGTGCCACCTGGTTGTGAGCATCGATCACGCTGTCCCAGTCGCTGTACGGCATGACATAGAGAATCGGCGCGAAGGTTTCGCTTCTGACGATGTCGGTCTGGCTTGCCAGTTCGACCAGCGCCGGACGCACGTAGAACGCCTTGGCGGCAGCCTCGATCTCGACACGCTCGCCACCGAACACCACGCCTCCTTGCTGTCGCGCCTGCTCAAGAGCGCCTTGCATCAGCTTGAACGATGCCTCATCGATCAGCGGGCCGACCAGCACGTCGGGGCGGCGTGGGTCGCCAACCGTGACGCTGGCGTAGATGCGCTTGAGATCTGGCACCAGCTGATCGTAGATGTCGCGGTGCACGAACAGGCGACGCAGCGATGTGCAGCGCTGGCCTGCCGTGCCCATGGCGGCGAAGGCAATGCCGCGCGCCGCCAGTTTCAGGTCGGCCGATGGCGCCACGATCATGGCATTGTTGCCGCCCAGCTCGAGCAGCGAGCGCGCGAAGCGTGCCGCCAGGCGCTGGCCGACGGCCCGGCCCATGCGCGTCGATCCCGTGGCACTGACAAGCGCCACACGGCGGTCGTCGACCAGCGTCTCGCCCAGGGCCGCGCCGCCGATCAGAAGTGTTGACAGGTGCGCCGGTGCGCTGCCGAACCTGGCGAGAGCGCGCTCGAAGATGGCTTGTACGGCAAGCGCTGTGAGCGGCGTCTTTTCCGATGGCTTCCAGACGCATGCATTGCCACAGATCAAGGCCAGGGCAGCGTTCCATGACCAGACCGCGACCGGAAAGTTGAATGCGCTGATGATGCCGACCACCCCTAGCGGGTGCCAGGTTTCCATCATGCGGTGACCGGGCCTCTCGGTGGCGATCGTCAGACCGTACAGCTGGCGTGACAGGCCGACTGCGAAATCGCAGATATCGATCATTTCCTGCACTTCACCAAGACCTTCGGAGGTGATCTTGCCGGCCTCGAGCGACACCAGGCGCCCAAGCAGCAGCTTGCTCTCGCGCAGCTCTTCACCGAGCAGGCGCACCAGTTCACCGCGGCGCGGTGCGGGCACCAGACGCCATTGCAGGAATGCCGCATGCGCCTGGCCGATGGCCCGCTGCGCCTCTGCGTCGTCGTGCACCACCAGGTTGGCGACGGTTTCGCCGTCGATCGGCGAGATGGTCTTGAGCGATCCGCCGCCAAGCGCATGCGACTCGACGCCGAGCTGTGCCAGAATGGATCGCGCTTCGTCACATGGTGACAGGGTGTTTTGGTCGAGCATGGCGATTTCCTTCAGGCGACGCTGGCTTGTGGACGATGAATATCGAACTCGGGCGCCAGCGCATGGTAGTAATGCCCGACGCGAGTGGCCAGGAAGGCGTCCAGATGGACTTCTTCCTGAGAGACGAAGCCTTGTGCGGGCAGCTTGCCGCTGAACTGCAGTTCGAACGCGCCGCACACGCCGGCTGCTGTGGTCAGCTCGATCGCGGTGCGCTCGGTTCCGCGCAGCACGTCGCCAAAGATGTGGGCCGAGCGGGTGTCCTGCTCGAAACGTCCATGGCGCTTGCCAGAAGCCGAGGCGAACATGATGACCACGTCCTGACGGCTGTGCGGCACGGCGTGCTCGAGCACCTCACGCAGCAGATCGCGACGCTCGATCAGGCGCAGATCGTGCAGCAGGAACTGCATGCCCTGCCGGTGGCCTGGATAGCGAATGGTCTTGTAATCGAGATTGCGAACCTTGCCCTTGAGGGTCTCGCACAGAGTGCCAAGTCCGCCGGATGTGTTGAAGGCTTCGAAATCATCTCCCTCCAGAGTGAAGGTCTCGTAGCCTTCGAGGGGTTGTACCGAGGTCAGCTGGCCGTGCACGATGGCTTCGCACGGATTGCAGTATTCGTTGATGACGCCGTCGATGCTCCACGTGAAGTTGTAGCGCAGTTCGTTGGTGGGGTTGCGCGTCAGTGCGCCGACACGCATGCGCAGGTCATACAGGTCGTCGAACTTCTCGCCGAGCGATGCGCCCAGCATGCCGATCACACCAGGCGCCAGCCCGCACTGCGGCATCAGCGCGCTTTGCGCGCTCTTGGCGATGTTGCGAATCGCGCTGGTCGCAGCCACGTCTTCGGTCAGGTCGAAGTAGGCAATGCGCGCAGTTGCCGCGGCTTGAGCGACGCGCGCGGCATGAAAAAACGGCAGCGCGTTGATGACGGCTTGATGCTGCTCGAGCACCTGTGCCAGATCACTGGCATCCTCGACGTTCAGTGCGATGCGCTTGACCAGCGGATCGGCTTTGTCGGCATGCAGCGGCGTGACGCGATCGGCCAGAGTGACATGCACGCCGTAGGTTTCAGCCAGCATGTCAGCCACGGTTGAGCCGACCTTGCCGGCACCAAGAACGAGGACGCGCAGATTGCGATTTTGGAACATGGTCATCTCTTTTGTGCCGGATCAATAATGCTCCCAGAATAAAAGACTCCATCGTCGTTTTGAAGGGGTGATTTCGTCGAAATCTGGATATAATCCGACGAAATGACCAAGATTTCCGATGATTCGACCAAACGGGTCCCAGGTGCCGGACTGGACGCGACAGATCGCGAACTGCTTGCCCTGTTGCAGGCCAATGCGCGTGATTCGACCGCCAATCTGGCGCGCCGCCTGAGTCTGGCCAGAACCACGGTGCTGGCCCGCCTGGCGCGCCTCGAGCGCTCAGGTGTGATTGAAGGTTACGGCGTCAGGCTCGGCCAGGCACTCAAGGCCACCAGCCTTGCCGCCTACGTCAGCATTGCAGTCCTGCCGCGCACCGGGCCGCTGGTGCTCAAGGCGCTTGGCCGCCTGATTGAAGTCGAACAGCTGAGCGCTGTGAGTGGAGAGTTCGATTACATGGCACTGGTGCGTTGTCGCTCGCCCGAGCACCTGGACGAAACGCTCGATGCCATCGGCGCGCTCGACGGCGTGCGTCAGACGCGTTCCTCGATCGTTCTCGCGCAAAAGATCGATCGCCGTGCACTGGTCGGCTGACATGATGAGCATTGCGATCGACGCCGTGCTGATGGTGCACGGACTGTTCATCCTGTACGTGCTGCTGGGTGGCCTGACGGTGTTCTATCGCAAACGCATGGCCTGGCCGCACCTGCTGACGATCGCATGGGGCATCTGGATCGAACTGTTCGCCGGAACCTGTCCCTTGACGGTACTCGAGTGGAAACTGCGCGCCCATGCGGGCATGCAGCAGTACCAGGGCGGCTTCATCGATCACTACCTGACTGCTGCGATCTATCCGAGCGGGCTGAGCCATGAGACGCAGCATTGGATCGGCCTCTTCCTCATTTGCTGGAGCGTTGGTGTCTATGCCATGGTGATCCGGTATTGGCGGCGACGCACGCTGCCCGTCGGCTGCGGCAGCAGCACACCCGCGTCGCACGCCGAGGCAACACTCGCCCAATAAAAAACGCGACCTCTTTTCAGAGGCCGCGCTTACTTGCACCTTCAACAACATAGCTGCCTAGGCCCAGCAGCTCGGCGTGAAGCTGCGTCACTCGCCGGCTTCGCTCATCACCGTTGATCACGCATTGCGACGTTAATGACTGGTGGTGCCCATGCCGTTGGCGTTGGCAGGCACGCCAGGGCCGGAGCCGGCCATGCCAGTATCGTGACCCGCAGGTTGCGCTGCAGTACCGGTCGGATCGGTGCCGACGGTGTTATGCGGCTTGGTCCAGGCTTTCTTGGTGGTCGAATTGTTCGACGTGGTGCTGTTTGGGGTGGTGCTGTTATACGTGCCCGACGCCGGTGTCGAGATGGTGCCGGTTGTTTCGGGTTGCGTCATGCTGCCATTTGACTGCATCGTGGCGTTGCCCGTGGCACCCTGTGCGAACACGGCAGCCGAGCAGGTCATGGCGAGCGTGGCAAGAAAGATCGACGATTTTTTCATGGGAGGTCTCCTAATAGGTTTGGCAATGATTGCAACGAGCGCTTGATCGCGCGGTGCGTCACCGCTGATCATTTAGGCAATGGCCATGCCCATCGCCGCCCAGATCAGGCAAGTCGCTTCGCTTTGTGGCGCTAACGGGTGAATTCGGCAAGCCCTGCAAACGCAGCATCGTCAGGGCCGATGAATGAGGGTCTGCGCCAGCGCACATGTCGCATCGAAGACTCAATCAGGTGGTCGACGCCCAGCATCATGGCAAACAGCGCCATGCGCACCGGAATACCGTTATCGGTCTGGCGGAAGATGGCGAGTCGCGCGTCATGGTTCAAATCGTTGGACAAATCGCGGGCATTGTCACGCCCATCGCGCGGCAGGGGATGCATGATGATGGTGTCGGCGCTGCATAGCGCATTCACCGTCGCAAGATCGATCTGGTAGGACTGATTGAAGCTATCACCGAGTTCGTCGGTGAAGCGTTCGCGTTGCAGGCGCGTGGCATACAAGACGTCTGCGTCCTTGAGCGATTTGGGCAGCGTTTCGAATTGCGTCACGCGATGACCGCGTTGCAGCACCAGATCGGTGATGGCAACGGGCATTTGCAGCACAGCAGGCGCGATCAGCGTGATGCGCAGCTCGCGATAGAGCGATAGCAGCTTGATAAGCGAGTGCACGGTGCGACCAAAACGCAAGTCACCGGCCATCACGATGTGGCAGCCGTCGATGCTGCGCCCGCTGCGCGAGAATTCGCGTTCGATGGTGTAGAGGTCAAGCAGTGCCTGGGTCGGATGTTCGCCAGGGCCGTCACCCGCATTGATCAGCGGCACATTGGTGGCGCGCGCGAACTCGGCGACCGATCCCTGCTCGGGGTGCCGCACCACCAGTGCATCGACATAGCCGCTGATGACGCGACTGGTGTCGTAGATCGATTCGCCCTTAGCCATCGACGAGAAGGTAAAACCGGTGGTGTCGCACACCGAGCCGCCCAGTCTGCAGAAGGCTGCCCCAAAACTGACCCTGGTGCGGGTGCTGGCTTCAAAGAACAGGTTGCCAAGCACGGCGCCATGCAGCACATCGGTGGTTTTCTGACGACGCGCCACGGGTTCCAGAACGCGGGCCACGCGAAAGACTTCATCGACGGCCTCTCGCGAGAACTGGTCGACGGAAAGGAGCGCCGGCCGGCTGGAATCAAAAAAAGAGCTTTGATATACGCTCTGCGTATATTTATCGGATGATTCTTGCGGACCTACGATTTCCGTGAGGTACTGCTGCACGATCGTCGGCATGACCCGGAACTCGTTTGAACCGGCCGGCAGCAGCCAGCTGTCCAGCGCGCGTTTGCTCACTGAAATGCGTTGCGCCAAAGCCTCACGCGTGAGATTCAGTTGACGCATCGAACGGCGCAGGAATTGCTGCTGATCTTCCATCTCATTCCGTCGCTTATATACTCAATGCGTATATTAACCGAGATCGTCGCTCGAAGTCGATCAGGCCTGCCACGGCCGTGTGGTGAACCTCCACCGCCAGCTGCACTCAAAAAAACCGCCCGGCAGACAAACAGAAAAGACGGTTCCATGAAACAGCATTGGCAGGTGAGGCTGGCAGCAGTTGTGACCGCGCTCATCGCGCTGGTCGCGCCCTTGGGCACGTGGGCACAGACCGGCGCCGACGGTCCGAGTTACGGCGCCGAGCTCGGAGGCTTCGAGTACGCCTTCCCAGTCAATCGGATCGAATTCGTCTCGCAGGGCGATTCGATGCACATGAGCTATCTGGATGTGGCGCCGGCCGAGCCCAACGGCCAGACGGTGGTACTGCTGCACGGCAAGAATTTCTGCGCGGGCACCTGGGAAAGCAGTATCAGGGCGCTGACCTCTGCGGGCTACCGGGTGGTCGCGCCAGATCAAATCGGCTTTTGCAAATCCAGCAAGCCTGCGCACTACCAGTATTCTTTCGAGCAGCTGGCGCATAACACCCACGCCCTGCTCGAAAAACTCGCGATCCACGAGGCTGTGATCCTCGGGCACTCAACCGGTGGCATGCTTGCAGTGCGCTACGCCCTCATGTATCCAGGCGAAGTTCGTGCACTGGTGCTGGTCGATCCGGTCGGACTCGAGGACTGGCAGGCCAAGGGTGTGCCTTGGCCGAGTGTGGACCAGTGGTTCCAGCGCGACTTGAAGACCAGCGCCGATCGCATTCGCGCCTATGAGAAGGACACCTACTACGGTGGCAAGTGGGATCCCTCATTCGAGAAGTGGGTGCAGATGCAGGCCGGCATGTACCGGGGTCCGGGCAAGGATCTGGTGGCCTGGAATTCGGCGCTGATCTACGACATGATTTTCACGCAGCCGGTGGTGTACCAGTTCAACCAGCTGCAGCCCGCCACCCTGCTGATCATCGGTGATCTGGATAACACCGCGATCGCCAAGGACATGGCGCCGCCCGCCGTGCGCGATACCCTGGGGCACTATCCGGCGCTCGGCAAGGAAGCAGCCAAGCAGATCCCGCACGCAGACCTGATCGAATTTCCCGACCTCGGACATGCGCCACAGATTCAGGATCCAGCGCGCTTTCACGCGGCGCTGCTGGACTGGCTCAAGGGACACGCGCGATGAAATAGGGGCACGCGCCGCCACGCTCCGACGATTCGGATGCGAGAGCAGCGCGGCGAGAACACGGCTCTCATTGCAGCCACCTCGGGCGGCTGTGCAGCCAGGTGCGCGCGCGGTGCCGCATCTGTGCGGCACTGCGAAGAGACAACTCGCTTAGAATGTGACGCCCGAAACGGGCCATTGATACCCGTCACATCGACCATGCCGATCACGAAAACCGGAGCGGCAACAGCCTGGCTGTTGCTTGCAGCTTGCCTGCTACCGTTCCTCTCGAGCGCCGAGGAGCCCTCATTGCCCACCAATCCGAACATGCTGTTCTGGAGCCAGAGCCAGCGTGATGGTTATTTCCCGCACATGGACCAGGTATTCCCGGTCAACCGCATTGCGCGCGGCGATCATGTGCATCTGCTGGCACAAGGCCCGGCACTCTCCGATGGTCCGTCCGGCAGCGCCATCAACGACACCATCGCGCACTACATGGAGGCAGAGCACACCGCTGGCATCGTGGTTCTGCAGCGCGGCCAGATCCGCTACGAGCGCTATGCACTTGGCTACGCACAGAGCGGGCGTTGGACCTCGTTTTCCGTGGCCAAGTCGTTCACCTCGACGCTGGTGGGCGTGGCGATCAAGGATGGCTATATCAGCTCGCTCGATGATGCGGTGGTGAAATATCTGCCCGACCTCAAGGGCAGTGCCTACGACGACGTGTCGGTGCGCCAGCTGCTCAGCATGACTTCAGGCGTCAAGTGGAACGAGGACTACACCGATCCGAATTCGGATGTGGCGCGCTTTTCGTATGAGCCGGCCGATCCGGGCGTCGATCAGACCGTAAGCTACATGCGTCGGCTGCCGCGCGAAGCGGCACCGGGCACCAAGTGGGTCTACAAGACTGGCGAGACCAATCTGGTGGGCGTGCTGGTGACGGCAGCGACGCACCACACCTTGTCGGACTATCTCTCCATGCGGATCTGGGCGCCGTACGGCATGGAGCAGGATGCATTCTGGCTGGCCGCCAAAGACACACGGCAAGAGCCTGGTGGCTGCTGCATTTCTGCAGCTCTGCGCGATTACGCGCGCTTTGGCCAGTTCGTGATGCAAGGCGGTGTCATCGATGGCAAGAAGGTAGTGCCTGATGACTGGTTCGACATGGCGACGCGTACCCAGATTGCGACCGACCAGCCCGGACAGGGTTACGGATTTCAGTGGTGGACCAACCCCGATGGAACCTATGAGGGACGCGGCATTTTTGGCCAGATGATCCACATCGACCCGAAACGCCAGTTGGTGATTGCCATGTCGAGCAGCTGGCCGACTGCAGTCGGTGTCGAGCGCATCGCAGCCCGCAACGCCATGGTGCGGGCGGTCAGCGCTGCGGCCGATTGACCAGCGACTCCGGATCGTTCTCTCCTGATCCTGCAATGACGCCAGACTCGCGCCCCGAGCATCCTCTTGACCAGGTGGTCTGGCTGTCCCTGACCAGCGGTCATCGCAGGTGGGCCGAAGGCGACCAGCTGGTCAAGCGCTATCCAACCGACATGGCGCCATTTCATGCGCTGCGCGATGATTCAGCCGCCTCGTTCGCGGCCATGGCGCGCATCAGCTCGCCGCATCATTTCATTGCGTTGGTGACGCCCAGACAGCTGGCAATACCAGATGAGTTTGAGGTGGTCGAGCGCAAGATCCTTGATCAGATGCTCGGCCCCTCCACAATCCATGCACTCGACAGCGATGGTATCGAAGTGCTCGGCCCAGGCGATCAGGGCAGTGCGGCTGGTCAGGTCCCACACTCGCCAT
>CAZZVZ010000035.1:0-14517 GCA_964657655.1 Gammaproteobacteria bacterium
CGAACGAGTTGGCGAGCTGCTGGTTGACCTCCTGGATGGTCACGCCCAGCCGGCCGCGCGTCACCTTGCCGTGCGCCACCAGTTCATCTTTCACGTGCAGCGCGATATTGATCGGAATGGCGAACGAGATCCCCTGGAAACCGCCGGTCTCGGAGTAGATCTGCGAGTTGATACCGACCACTTCACCATTCATATTGAACAGCGGACCGCCCGAATTGCCGGGATTGACCGGCACGTCGGTCTGGATGAAGGGGGTATAGCCTTCTGAGGGCAGCGGACGCGCCTTGGCGCTGACGATGCCCGAGGTCACGGTGTTGTCGAAGTTGTAGGGCGAGCCGATCGCCACCACCCACTCGCCGACCTGCAGCGCGTCGGCGTTGCCGAGCGCGACCACCGGCAGGTTCTTGCCGTCGATCTTGATCACCGCAATGTCACTGGTCTTGTCCGAGCCGACCAGCTTGGCGCGATATTCGCGCCGGTCGGTAAGACGCACCGTCATCTCGCTGGCTCCATCGACCACGTGCGCGTTGGTCATGATGTAGCCGTCGGGACTGACGATGAAGCCAGAGCCGACACCATGCACCAGCTCGCCGCCACCGCCGCCGAAGCCACGGCCGTGAGGCACGTTGAACGGCATCGGAAAGCCTTTGAAGAACTGCGAGAATGGATCATCGCCGCCCGAGCCGTTGCCGCCGATCGAATAGGACGCCTGGCGCTCCTTCTCGGTCACGGTGATGTTGACCACGGCCGGCCCGTAGCGCTTCACCAGCGTGGTGAAATTCGGCAGGGCAATCATGTTGGCGGCCGCCACCGGTGCTGCAGCAATGGTCGGCGGCGGTGCATCGGCCGCACGTGCGCTGGCCATCATCGGGCTATCAAGGCGCGCTGCACCAAAGCCAGCGGCGGCGATCACGCCGGCTGCGAGCAAACGGGTCACGACAATCTTTTGTTTCATGGGTCACTCCTGTTGTTCAAGGCGGTGCGATATCGATCGGCGCCGCAAACGCAATGGCATGCTTCAGGACGGATGCTAGAGCGCCAGTCTTAAGACTGACTTAAAGGCACAAGAATTTTCAGGACTTGATGGCGGCCGGCAGCAGCGGCGGCGCCGGCTCGCCATCTGGCGGCAGCACCTGATCAGACAAGCTGCGCGGCAACAGCAACTGGACCGACAGGCCGTGGCCCGCGTTCGACTGCGCCAGATGGATGCTGCCGCCATGGCGTTGCACGATGCGCTCGACAATCGAAAGACCAAGGCCGCTGCCGGTCTCCTTCGCGCCGCGGCCGCGATAGAAGCGATCGAACACGCGCTCCGCTTCGTCGGCCGCCAGACCCGGACCATTGTCCTCGACCACCATGGCGACATGCTCGGCGCTCGATTCGAGATGGACCACCACCCGGGCACCGGCAGGCGTGTAGCGAATCGCATTGTCGACCAGGTTGGCGAGTGCTGCGCGCAGCGCTTCCTGGTTGCCAAGAAACAGGAGCGGCGCATGATCGGCGAGTTCGAGCTCGCTGCCCTTGCGAATGGCAAAGGGTGCGAGCTCGGCCAGCACTTCGCGCGCCATGGCCTGCAGATCGAACCAGTCACGTTCCAGCGTGCTGGCCTCAGGCTGGTTGCGCGCCAGCGTCAGCAGCTGCTCGATGAGACGCTGGGAGCGCGCAAGGCCGCCGCGCAGAGGCGTCAACGCCGCACGCATTGCTTCGACGTCGACAGCGCGCTCGGCCAGCTGCAGCTGCAGATCGATCGCGGTCACGGGCGTGCGCAGCTCGTGCGCGGCGTCGGCAATGAAGGCACGCTGGGCGGCCAGGGCACTTTGCACCCGATCGAGCAGCAGATTGATTTCCAGCACCAGCGGCGTCACTTCGGCCGGCAGTTTCGCGGTCGGCAGCGGGTCAAGGGCATCGGCGCTGCGGCTCGATACTGCACGCGCGAGATCGCGCAAGGGCGCGAGGCCGCGCCCGACCGTAAACCAGATCAGAAGCGCCAGCACCGGCACCAGAGCGACCAGCGGTGCTGCGGTGCGAAGTGCGACTGCTGCAGCCAGCTCCGAGCGCACCCGCATCGGCTGCGCCACTTCAATCACGTTGTCGACGAACAGGGCGCTGTAGACACGCCACTCCCCCTGCGGCGAGGCGCCATTGGAAAACCCGAGCACGATGCGCGGTGGCAACAGCGCGTCGGGGTGCGACAGGTAGAGGCGCTCGCCATTGAGGTTGTAGATCTGCACCACCACGCCGTCGATGTCATTGCCAACGCTGCTGCGCGGTGTGGTGCCGGGCTGCACCAGCTGGCTCGGCAGCGACTGCGCGATCTGGCGCAGCTGATCGTCGAACAGCACGTTGGCTTCAGCACGCGCTTCGTGAAACACCACCAGCGCAGTCACCACGGCACCAAGCAGCAGCACCAGCAAAAGCGCCAGCAGGAGACGGCGCTGGATCGAATGCGTCATGGCCGCGGCACCGTGTAGCCGACGCCGCGCACATTGCGGATCAGTTCCGCACCGAGCTTCTTTCTGAGCGCGTGGATGTAGACCTCGATGGTGTTGCTGCCAATCTCGTCACCCCAGCCATACAGCTTGTCTTCCAGCTGGGCGCGCGACAGCACCGCGCCGGGTCGCTCGGCCAGTGCCAGCAGCAGGGCATATTCGCGCGCCGACAGTGCCACCGGATGGCCACCTCGCGAGACCGAGCGCTCTGCCGGGTTGATCACCACCTCACCGAATTCGATCAGGCTGTCGCTGCGCCCCGCCAGACGGCGCTGCAGTGCGTGCATGCGCGCCACCAGTTCGCTGATGTCGAACGGCTTGATGAGATAGTCGTCAGCGCCGGCGTTAAGACCCGCCACCCGGTCGGCCACCGCGTCGCGTGCCGTGACGATCAGCACCGGCAGATGGGTCTTGCCGCGCCGCAGCGCTTCGAGAAATTCGAGACCCGAGCGCCCCGGCAAGCCGAGATCGAGCAGCATCATGTCGTAGCCCGTGGTGCCCAGCGCGTCTTGCGCCATCTCGGCGCTTTGCACCCAGTCGATGGTAAAGCCATCCTGACGCAGCCCCGCGCGCAGCGAGGTGCCGATCATTTCGTCATCTTCGACCAGCAGCACGCGCACCAGCGCTCCTCAGCTTCCCTGCCAGAGGCGCTCGACCCGTCCGAGTTCTGCCGCACTCATGGGCATGCCGAGAAAATACCCCTGGATCGAGTCGCATTGCACCTGCGTCAGGAAGGCAATCTGGTCGGCGCGCTCGACGCCTTCTGCCACCACCCGTATGCCGAGGTTGTGGGCAATGTCGATCAGGCCGCTGACGATGGCCGCATCGAATGCATCGATGGCGCAGCCCTTGATGAAGCTGCGGTCGATCTTGATCTCGTGCACCGGCAGGCTCTTGAGCCACGACAGGCCGCCGTATCCGGTGCCGAAGTCATCGATGGCAATGCGCACGCCAAGTCCGGCCAGCTCGGCCACCGTATCGATCGCTGCATGCAGGTCATCGTGCAACGCAGTCTCGGCAATCTCGAGCGTCAGGCGGGCGGGCGAGAAGGCGTTGCTGCGCAGCAGTTCGCGCACTTCCTCAGCGAAATGTGCCTGGCGCAGCTGGGTGATCGAGACGTTGACCGCCAGGTCGAGGGCGCGGCCGCGCAGCACCTGCAGCTCGCACACCTGCTTGAGTGCTGCGGCCATGACCCACTGACCCAGCGGCACGATCAGGCCGGTGCGCTCAGCCAGCGGAATGAAACGATCGGGTGCGAGGGTCTCGCTGGAACTGACCGGCCAGCGCACCAGCGCCTCGACGCCGCGCATGACGCTGCCCTGCACATCGATCTTGGGCTGAAACAGGCAGATCAGCTCGCCACTGACAACAGCACGCCGCAGGCTCTGCTCGACGTTGAACGACGAGCTGACCGCCTCACCCATTTCCGCATCGTAGAACTGCAGACCGTTGCCGCCACGTTCCTTGGCGCGCATCATGGCCACGTCGGCATTGCGCAGCAGCGTGGCGGCATCGCTGCCGTCGACCGGCACCAGGGCAATGCCGATGCTGGCCGTGAGGTAGAGCGACTCGCCGTGCACGCGCATGCGGTTGCCGATATCAGCCAACAGCGTCTGCACGATCACGTCGATCTCGGCATAAAGCGTCGCCACCGAGCTTGCCTCGAGTGCCAGCGCAAACTCGTCCGCCGACAGACGGGCACGCAATGCTTCACCGCTGGCCCGGCGCGTCAGGCGGTTGGAGACCACCTTGAGCAGGGTATCGCCAATGGAACTGCCAAAGGTGTCGTTGAGCTGCTTGAATCGATCCAGGTCGATCGACAGGATGGCAAGCGGTGCCTCAGGGCGGTGCTGCAGCAGGGCATCGAGACGTTCGATGAAGGTGCTGCGCGTGAGCAGTCCCGTGAGGTCGTCGTGCGAGGCGAGATGCTGAAAGCGTTCACGCAGGCGGTTGCGCTCCGACACGTCGCGTACGATGACGGAAGCCTCGCGTCGACTGAGCGGCACGACGCGCGCCTCGAAGTCGCGATCGCCGCTCATGGTGGTGAGCGAATATTCAAACAGCTGGCTGCGTCCCGAATCGAGCGCGCGTGCCACATGGCGTGTCCACATGTAGGCCACCGCCGTGGTGATTTCCGGGCGCTCGATGAACTTGCGACCGATCAGGTCATGCGGTTCGGCGACCATCTGCGCCACCGGCCCGAACACGTCTTGCACGGTGATGTCGCGTGTGACCACCAGCAGCACGTCGGGCAGCGCGTTGAGCATGCGGCGCTCGAGGATCGGCGCTTGCGCGACGCCACTGGCTGGGCTCGCCAGCTCGCTGGCGGGTGCTTCGACCTGGCTGACAATCCGCAGCACACCATGGCTTGCGATGCGCACCACGCGGTCGTGCACCGGCGCCATGTGGCCCGGGCGGATCGAGGCGAGCCGGTACCTGATATCAAACGGCGTGCCGAACATGCCGTCCTTGAGCGCACGTGCAACGCGGTCCTGGTCATCGGGGTGCACGGCCTGCAGCCAGTCGGCCTGGGTCTCGACGCCGAGCAGGTCGATCAGTGACCCGCTCAGAACGCGTCCGTCGGGTGTGCCCTTGGCGTACAGCAGCACCAGTTCCGCCTCGCCACGCAACGCGCCGTGCTCGGCCACATCGACTGCAGCTGAATCAAGAGGATTCATGTGCTCGCTTGCGCTGCGCGCGACAGCCCAGCAATCAGGGCGCGGATGCGCAGCGGTTCGCTCGCGGCCAACACCTTCTTGGCGACCGCCTGGCATTGCGCCAGGTCAGAGAGCAGGATTTCCTGCTTGACTGCCAGCATCTGGGCCGGATGCATCGAGAATTCACGCAGGCCCAGGCCCAGCAGCAGGCGCGTCAGCGCCGGATCGCCGGCCATCTCACCGCACACCGACACGGAAAGGCCGGCGCGCTGGCCCTGGGCGATGGTCTGCGCCACCAGCTGCAGCACCGCCGGATGGAGCGGGTCATACAGATGCGCCACTTCGTTGTCGGTACGGTCGATGGCAAGCGTGTACTGGATCAGATCGTTGGTGCCAATCGACAGGAAGTCGAGCCGCTTGGCAAACCCGGCCAGGCTCAATGCCGCGGCCGGCACTTCGATCATGCCGCCGATCTGCAGGTCGGCATCGAACGGCAGCCCGCGCAGGGTCAGCTGGGCACGTGCCTGCTCGATCAGCGCCCGTGCCTGGTCGACCTCTTGCACCTGGGCCAGCATCGGCAGCAGCAGTCGCGTCGGGCCGTGTGCCGAGGCTCTCAGGATGGCCCGCAACTGGGTCAGGAACATCTGCGGCTCGGCCAGGCAGTAGCGGATCGCGCGACGTCCAAGCGACGGGTTCGCCGCGTGGGTGGCGGCACCATCGAGTGGCTTGTCGGCGCCGACGTCGAGCGTCCTGATGGTGACCGGCGCACCCTTCATCGCCTCGATCGCCTGCCGGTAGGCGTTGTACTGCTCTTCCTCGTCGGGCAGCTCGCCGCCGCGATTCATGAACAGGAACTCGGTCCGGTAAAGACCGACGCCATTGGCACCCACCTCAAGGGCCATGCTGCAGTCGCTCGGGCCTTCGATATTTGCAAACAGCTGCACCGGCTCATCGTCGAGCGTGATGGCCGGCATGTGGCGCAGGCGTTTCAACCGGTCGCGCGCCAGTTCCAGATGGCGGTGCTTGAGCCGGTACTCCTCAAGGATGATGGGACTCGGATCGGCGATGATGACGCCCGCATCGCCGTCGACGATGATCAGTTCATCCTGCTCGATGAGGCGCGCGGCGTTGCCAACGCCGACCACCGCCGGGATGGCAAGACTGCGCGCCACGATCGCAGTATGCGAGGTCGAGCCGCCGAGGTCGGTGGCGAAACCACCAAACACCTGCTTCTTGAACTGCAGCATGTCGGCCGGCGCGATGTCATGGGCGATGATGATGACATCGCCACCTGGCGCCGTGACGCCCAGATCGCCGGCGGTGCCGGTCAGGACCTTCAGCACACGCTCGACCACCTGGATCACATCGGCGCGCCGCGCGGCGATGTATTCGTCCTCGATTTCCTCGAACTGGGCCACCGCCGCCTGCAATTGCTGCGTCACTGCCCATTCGGCGTTGTAGCGGCGCTCGCGGATCAGCGCCTGGGGCTCTTCGGACAGGAGTGGATCCTGCAGAATCAGCCGGTGCAGTTCCAACAGAGCTGCAAACTCAGGCGGAGAATCCTCTGGCAGCTGGCTCTCGAGCGAGTACAGCTCGTTGACCACGGTGGCCAGGGCGTCGTCGAAGCGTTCGATCTCGCTTGCGATCTGCTCTTCGGCAATCAGGTAGTGCACCACCTCGAGCGCCGCGGGCGCGACCAGGTGCGCACGCCCGATGGCGATGCCTCCTGAAACCGCTATGCCCTGCAGGATCAAAGCCATGCGTCGTGACCATCACTGAAAGCGTGCCACGCTCGGCACGTCGGCGAGGGTAGCTTCTCGATCGCTACTGGCCCTCGTCGAACTTGTTGTTGATTAGCGCTTCGATCGCATCGAGCGCTTCATTTTCCTGCTCGCCGATGGTCTCGAGCGTGACCACAGAGCCTTTGCCCGCTGCCAGCATCATGACACCCATGATGCTCTTGGCATTGACCCGGCGCGTATTGCGCGTCATCCACACCTCACACGGAAACTTGGCCGCGAGTTGCGTCAGTTTTGCCGAGGCACGTGCGTGTAGACCAAGTTTATTGCTGATCGTGCAGTCGCGCAGTGGCATGGTCTTGTTTTTCTGTAACCGGACTTGTCTCGCGCACAGCGCGCTGATTCTGGGGAGCAGCACTGGCCAGTCTCATGACACCTGAGGAGCCGCCGTAGATGGCCTTCTCGGCCAGGTCGTTGAGCGTCATCTGGTCACAATAGCAAAGTGTCCGAAGCAGCATCGGCAGATTGACGCCAGCCACCACTTCGCAAAGGCCAGGAACCGCAAGGCGCTGCGCCACGTTGGCGGGCGTGGCGCCGAAGATATCGGTCAGCACCAGCACACCAAGGCCCCGCTCAAGCTGTTTGAGCGTGGCGCGTGCGCGCACCACTTCGGCCTCGACATCGGCATTGGCCTCGACATCCTGAAAAGCCAGCACCCCGAGCGCCTCGGGCGCACAGGCGTAGACATGCTCGGCGCACTTGGCAAGCGCGGAGGCGAGCGGCGCGTGCGCTACAACCAGAACCGCTACACGTGGGATCAAGGATCAGCCCGCTTCAGGAAAAAGTGCCGCGCAGCAGCCAGCCGAGCGAGCCGGCCAGCACCAGCACCGCAATGGCGAGCGCGACCGGCCATACGGCGCGGCCCATGCGTTCTTCGGCAGCGCTTGATCTGACCACGTGCTCGACGCGTCGCTCGACCGCATGATTGACGATCCTGGCCGTGGTCTGGTTCAGCAGTCGCTGCGTCTCTTCATCCAGCGCGGCGGGACGATTGTTGGCGGTATTGGCAGACATGGCGTTCACGAATCAGTGTTCGAGGGTCTTCGCCACCACTGCATCGACGAACCGGCCGGCCACCGGATAGCCGGTCTGGTCCATGATTTCGCGAAAGCAGGTCGGGCTGGTGACGTTGATTTCAGTCAGATAATCGCCGATCACGTCCAATCCGACAAGCAACAGCCCCGCTGCCTTGACGGCGGGGCCGACCTGCGCGGCGATCGCAGCATCGCGTTTTGAGAGTGGCTGGGCACGTCCGACACCGCCGGCGGCCAGGTTGCCGCGAATCTCCTTGCCCTGCGGAACACGCGCCAGCGCATACGGAATCGGCTCGCCGTCGATCAGCAGGATGCGCTTGTCGCCGTCGACGATGTCGGGAATATAACGCTGCACCATGACGCTGCGACGGCCGAAGTCGGACACGGTCTCGAGCACCGAACCCAGATTGAGCTCGTCTTCCTTGACCCTGAAGATGCCCATCCCGCCCATGCCGTCGAGGGGCTTGACGATAATGTCGTGGTAGCGGGCGTGAAAGGCGCGCAGGCGCGTCACGTCGCGCGTGACGAGGGTCGGTGCGATCAGTTCGCCGTAGCCCAGAATCGAAAACTTTTCGTTGTAACTGCGCACTGAGCCCGGGTCGTTGAAGACCTTAGCGCCCTGTTTTTGTGCCAGTTCGAGCATGTAAGTCGCGACCACATACTCCATGTCGAACGGCGGGTCCTTGCGCATCACGACGGCATCAAAGCTCGCCACTGCGTGGCTCTTGCGCTCGCCGAGCAACTGGTACCACCGATCCGGGTCGCCAGTCAGGTGAAGCGCCTGGGCACTGACTTCCACCGGACCATCCTCGCTGCGCGCGAGTTGCCAGGATTCAGCAAAGTAGACCATCTCTCCGCGCGCGACCACCTCTTGCATCATCGCGAAGGTCGAATCCTTATAGATCTTGAATTCGTCCAACGGATCGGCGATGAAGAGAACCCTCATGGATCAGTAGATCTCGGGATTCGGGTCGGTACGTTCCAGTTCAAGCGAAGCGGCCAACAGCGCCAGACGCGCCACCACGCCATAGGCGTAAAAACGATTCGGCGCAGCACTCGGCCGTTGACCGGGATCGGGAAAGTTGCAGCTCGAGGCAAACGGCAGCGGTACGAAATGAGCGCCTGGCGCGTTCAGGTTCTCGTCATTGCCGCGCTCGCTGTTGACCCGATAAAAGCCGCCCACCACATAGCGATCGACCATATAGACCACAGGCTCAGCGACGCTTTGCTCCACATTCTCGGAGGTGTAGACGCCTTCTTGCACCAGCACACGGCTGACTTCGAGGCCCTCCTTGACGACCGACATCTTGTTGCGCATCTTGCGGTTCAGATTCTTCACCTCGGCGGCATCCTTGACGCTCATGATGCCCATGCCATAGGTGCCCGAGTCGGCCTTGACGATCACGAACGGCTGATCCTTGATGCCGTACTCGCGATACTTCTTGCGGATCTTGGTGAGCACGCCGTCGACCGCCTCGGCCAGTTCCTCCTCACCCAGGCGTTCATGAAAGTTAATGCCGTCGCAGGCCGTGAAATACGGGTTGATGGTCCAGCCGTCGATGTCGAGCATCTTGGCAAATTTCTTCGCCACGTCATCGTAGGCCGCAAAGTGATTCGACTTGCGCCGGACGGCCCAGCCTGCATGCAGCGGCGGCAAAAGAAATTGCTCGTTCAAACCCTGCAGCTGCTCGGGGAGCCCGGCCGACAGATCGTTGTTGAGCAGAATCGCGCACGGATCGAAGTTCTTGAGGCCCAGACGGCGCGGGCTGCGTTCGAGGGGCTCGAGCGTCAGGAACTGGCCGTCGGGCAGGTCGATCTGGGTCGGCTCCTCGATATCGGGATTGAGGGTACCCAGCCGCACATTGAGGCCGGTCTGGCGCAGGATCGCCGACAGTCGCGCCACGTTCTGCAGGTAGAAGGTGTTGCGCGTATGGTTCTCGGGAATCAGCAGCAGATTGCGCGCATCCGGGCAGATTTTCTCGATTGCCGCCATGGCGGCCTGCACCGCGAGCGGCAGCACGTCAGCCGAGAGATTGTTAAATCCACCGGGGAACAGGTTGGTATCGACCGGGGCAATCTTGTAGCCGGCATTGCGCAAGTCGACCGAACAGTAAAAAGGCGGCGTGTGCTCCTGCCACTCGAGCCTGAACCAGCGCTCGATCGCCGGAGTGGCGTCAAGGATTTGCTTTTCCAGATCCATAAGAGGACCGGACAAGGCCGTGATCAGGTGAGGAACCATACGAAGACTCTTTCGATGAGCGCTGAATTGTATCGGGAAAGCAGCGGCAGTTTGACGTTTCTCGTCCAAGCGCTATGGAGACGGCCTGGCGCGATAGATGATGGCTTATAACGCGGAATAAACCCTACGTGGCGCAGGGTTTTAGCGCCCGCTGCAGATCAGCCGGGGGCCTCGCGTTCAAACTCGGGGCACAGGTGCACCGAAACAAGGCAAAAAAAATGCCGGCGGGGTGAACCGCCGGCACCAACCACATGTAGTGGCCAAGCTTCTGGAGGAGAAACTGCCCAATCCCGCGCTAAAGCCGCGGGGAAAACCCAAAATTCTGTGCTTCAGGCGTGGTACGCCGACTCGCCGTGAGCGGAGATATCCAGCCCCTCGCGCTCTTCTTCTTCCGTGACCCGAATACCAAGCAATAAATTGACCAGTTTGAACGCAAGATATGCAACAACCGCCGTCCAGATGACAGTAATCCCCACCGCCTTGGCCTGGATCCACAGCTGCGCGGGAATGCCCGGGTAGCCGGTCTTGCCGGTGACCCAGTCGGTGACGCTGCCGGGGCCGCCCAGATCAGGGGAGTTGAAGACGCCTGTCAGCAGAGCGCCCATGATCCCGCCCAGTGCATGCACGCCGAACACATCGAGCGAATCGTCGGCCGGAATCATGCGTTTTAGGCCGGTGACGCCCCAAAGACAGACCAGCCCCGCCAGGATGCCGATGGCGAAGGCTCCCGGAATGCCGACATTGCCGGCCGCCGGGGTGATCGCCACCAGACCTGCCACGGCACCCGAAGCTGCACCCAGCATGGACGGCTTGCCCTTGATGGCCCACTCGGCAAAACACCATGACAGCACTGCACAGGCGGTCGCCAGGTAGGTATTCATGAACGCCAGCGCGGCGCTGCCATTGGCCTCGAGCGCCGATCCGGCGTTAAAACCGAACCAGCCAAACCACAGCAGCGAGGCGCCGATCATGGTCATGGTGAGACTGTGCGGCGCCATCGATTCGCGACCCAGGCCGAGCCGCTTGCCGAGGACGAAGGCGCCCACCAGGCCGGCCACACCGGCATTGATGTGCACCACGGTGCCCCCTGCGAAATCAAGCGCACCGCTTTGCCAGATGTAGCCGCCCTTGGCACTGGTGGCATCTGCGATCGCAGCACTGGTGTAGGCGTCAGCGCCCGGCCAGTACCAGACCATGTGGGCGATCGGCAGATAGCTGAAGGTAAACCAGATTGCCATGAACAGCAGCACGGCCGAGAACTTCATGCGCTCGACCAGCGCCCCGAGGATCAGGCAGCAGGTGATGGCAGCGAAGGTGGCCTGGAAGGCGATGTACACCAGTTCGTAGACCGGCGCGCCCTTGTCGAACGACGACACCGTGGTGAAATTGCCCGAGGCGGGGTCGAACACGCCCTTCAGGAATAGCCGGTCGATGCCACCGATGAACGGATTGCCCTCGGTAAATGCAAACGAATACCCGTAGATGCACCACAACACGGTGATCAGCGAAAATGTCACAAACACCTGCATCAGCACCGACAGCATATTCTTACTGCGCACCAGGCCGCCGTAGAACAGCGCCAGCGCCGGCACCGACATCAGCAGCACCAGCGCGGTCGACGTCATCATCCACGCGGTGTCGCCCTTGTTGGGCGTGACAGGCGCGGCAGCGGGTGTGGCGGCAGTGTCGGCCGCCGGTGCGGCGCTCGCAGGCGCGCTGACCACCGCACTGCTGCTGGCATCTTGCGCCAGCGCACCAGAAAGCGGCAGGCCGCCCAGTAACATGCAGAACAACAACGCGCCGATCAAATAGCGTTTCATGCAGCGGGCCTTTTTTGCCAGAGTCGTGGGGGAATGCATCAGATGGCGTCCTTGCCGGTCTCGCCGGTGCGGATGCGCAGGACCTGTTCGAGGTCGTAGACGAAGATCTTGCCATCGCCGATCTTGCCGGTGCGGGCCGCGGTCTCGACCGCTTCGAGTGCGCGCTGCACCAGTTCTTCGGTGACCGCGGCCTCGATCTTCACCTTGGGCAGAAAATCGACCACGTATTCAGCGCCGCGGTACAGCTCGGTATGACCCTTCTGCCGCCCGAAGCCTTTGACTTCCGTCACCGTGATGCCTTGTACCCCGATGGCGGAAAGTGCCTCGCGCACTTCGTCAAGCTTGAAAGGCTTGATGATCGCTGTGATCAGTTTCATTTAGTCCCAGACGTTTTATTCCGGAGCCGATGCGCCGGTTTTTTGGAGCGCCGCTAAACGCAAGACCTATGCCATTGGGTTTGGGCAAAGCGCCCGTACGACAGCCGTTTTCAGCATCTTTATGCCGCACCAATATGGCGATTGACACGACTCAAAATTGTGCCTGACGAGGCACCCATCTAGTGCCTAACCGGCGTGACGCGGCGGACGCGGCGACATCCTGTTCATCGAAATGGTGCACGCCAATCCGGGGAGCTGCCCTGTCGCATCGCCGACGGCCGGCTTGCGAAAAGGCCGCCAGGGCACCCGGGCGCGCGTGCGAACTGGCGAGCCTGTCTGCTTGAAAGTTTCGCGCCAGCATTGCACTGTGTCGGCCATGAGCCAGGTTCTGTTCGTGCACGGCATGGGACGCTCGCCACTTTCGGGCTGGCCGATGCTGCGGCGTTTGCGCCAGGCAGGGCTTGCAACTGGCACCTTTAGCTACTTCGTCTCGATGGAAAGGTTCGAGGCGATCTGTGCGCGACTGGCCAGCAGCATCGCCGCCATGCCAGACGATGAACCGCTGATCCTGATCGGCCACTCGCTTGGCGGCGTGCTGCTTCGTGCAGCGCTCGCACGTATGGAGCGCCAGACTGGCCGCCCTGTAAAACCTCCACAGCACGTGTTCCTGCTGGCATCGCCCCAAAGCGCGTGCCAGATGGCGCGACGCCTGCAACACAGCAGATTGTTCAAGGCGTTGACCGGCGATTGTGGACAACTGCTCGCAAACCCGGTGGCGATGGCCGAGCTGCCTTGTATCAGGAGCCCGCTCACTTCAATCGTCGGTATCCGGTCGATCCCCTTTAACCGGACCTTCGGCGATGAGGTGAACGATGGCGTGGTGGCATTGCGCGAAGTGCGCGCCGCATGGATCAAAGACGAAGTACAGGTCGATCTGATCCACAGCGTGCTCCCCGCCAGTCAGGCGGTGGCGCAAGTGGTGCTTGAAAGACTTGGCAGGTAACTGCTCGAGTGACACACGCGCAGCTGCGACCGACCGCCCCGCAGGCAACAGGCGCAAGACAACGCCAATCACATCCCGATCAACCGTTGGCCGAGCCTTTGGCGGTGCCAGGCGGCAGTGCTAGACTCAAACAAACTTCGCAAAGGAATACAGATGACCAATCCGCCAGATCTGCGAGCCTTTTTTGAGGAACTGCAAGGTCGCGTCAGTGAACTGCTGCGCAATTCGCCAGCCAAGGATATCGAACAGAACGTCAAGGCATTGCTGGCGCAGGGCTTTACCAAGCTTGATCTTGCAACTCGCGAGCAACTCGAGCTGCAGGCCGAGCTGCTGTCAAGGACCCGCATCCGCCTCGAACAGCTGGAACTGCGCGTCGCCGAACTCGAAGCGAGCAAGGCCGTGACCAAAGGCACTGCGTAGCGTCAGCAAGATCTCTGGTGCGCAGGCGTCGCGCTACTGCAGCGCGAAGTCGACCGCCCAGGCGACCGGTTGATCGTGGCCGGAGCGATTGACGCACTTCAGTCGCGTGACCATTGATGCCGCAACCTCCTGAAACGCCTTGCTGGCGGCATTGTCCGGCGCCTGAATGCGGATGTCACGGATCTCGTTGTCCGTGTCAATAACGAAATACATGCGAATGGTCACGCGCGGCAGTTTGAGCGAAATCGCCCCGGGCGGGTAGACCGCCTGCTGCTGGATCGCCTGCAGATTCGGACAGAACAACTTCCCAGATGCCATCTGGCCTTCTGCGCGCTGAGCATCCGCGGGCGTGCTTTCAAGTGGGACTGCGCTGGCAGGAGCCTGGCGCTCGGATGCGCTGACAGGCGCGCGCGGTGGGTCGGTCTGGGCGGCCACCCAGGCGGGCACCAGACAGATGCCAGCCATCAGTGCCGTGCGAATAGACCCCACCCGCCATCCCTTATGCGCTAAAAAAGTCAGCTTACCTCAAGCGCCAGACCACATCGAGATTGGGTCGCCGGCTCGCGGGGCCTGCTGCTGCGCCGTCGCGTTACTGCTCGAGCTGTACCGCGACGGTATTTTCTGAAGGGGTACGATCGATCAGCTTGTGCAGCGGATCGATGCCGGCGCGCGCCGGCAG
>CAZZVZ010000036.1:0-14392 GCA_964657655.1 Gammaproteobacteria bacterium
GCATTGATGATGCTCATTGGGGTGGGCGCCATCACCTTCATATGGTCTACCGGCAGCCCGGTGATCAGCCTGATTCCCAATGAGGGCCTGCGGCGGCTCGTGACCGGGTGCTGCTTCGCCGGCGGCGCGACGCTGGTGGTGCTGTCACCCATCGGCCAGCGCAGCGGCGGGCACCTCAACCCGGCCGTCACGTTGGCGTTCTGGTGGAAGGGCCAGATCACCACTTTTGATGCGTGGGCCTATGTGCTGGCGCAGGTGCTGGGCGCCATCCTCGGTGTTGCCATCGTCAGCAGCGTGGCAGGTGCCGCCGCCCAGAGTGTGCAGCTGGGACTCACCACGCCAGGCGATGGCTATAACGTTTTCGTGGTGTTCCTGGCCGAGACCGTGATCACCTTCGCGCTGGTGTTCCTGATTTTCTTTTCGGTCAACAACCAGCGCTTCGCGCCGCATACCCCGTATCTGGCCGGCGCCCTGGTGGCCTTCCTGGTGTTTGTCGAGGCGCCCATTTCGGGCACCAGCCTCAACCCGGCACGCAGTCTCGCGCCTGCCTTGCTGATGCGCCACCCAGGTGACCAGTGGATCTATATCATCGCGCCCCTGATCGGCGCGCTGATCGCAGTCAAGGTGTTCGGCCGCGTGGTGGCCAAGGTCGACCAAGCCGGCTGCGCCAAGCTGTACCACACCGAGCGCTACCGCTGCATCTTTCTGAACTGCGGCTACCAGCTCTACCCAGCCGGCACAGTGGTGATGCGCCAGGGCGAGCCGGCCAATGCCGCCTACGTGATCGAGCGCGGCGAGCTGGAGGTGCGCATGCAGGCCGCCAACGGTCAGGACGTGGTGCTGGCCACGCTCGGTCCCGGCGACTGGGTCGGCGAGATGGCCCTGCTGCTGGAACTGCCGCGCTCGGCCACAGTGATCGCATCGCGCGATTCGGAATTGCGCATGGTGACTGCGCAAAATCTGGCGCACGTGATCGCCGAACATCCAAGCGAAACCGCGCGGTTGCTCAAGCAAGTGGCCCAGCGCTTGCATGAAGCCGACCAGCGTCTGGGTGATGGCAATGTCACGACCCTGACCGCTTGAGCCGCTGGTGGACGGCGCGGCCGGGTCCCTCTATTCCAGTCCGCCAGGTTTTGCGAACGCACGTTCGCTTTACCCGGTGCGTGCTCAGTCTTGTGCAAAATTTCTTCTCTGTTTGGGCGCTTCTCACGTACAGTGTTGCGGCACCAGCGATGACAAAAAATAGCGCATTGCGCGGCACACTGGGCAGGGGCCGGTCGATAAGCGCCTTTCGCCTGAGCTGTTTTTCCAGGGGGTAATCGTGGCAGCTAGTGAAGTAAAGCGTCTCAAGGAAATTCAAGACGGTGGTTCAGAGTGGCAGCGTTGGGGACCCTATCTCAGCGAGCGCTCCTGGGGCACGGTGCGCGAGGATTACAGCCCGCACGGTTCGGCGTGGAATTATCTGACCCACGAGATGTCGCGCAGCAAGACCTATCGCTGGGGCGAAGATGGCCTGGCTGGAGTGTGCGACCGTTACCAGCTGCTGTGCCTGTCGCTGGCCCTGTGGAACGGCAAGGATCCGATTCTGAAGGAACGGCCCTTCGGCCTCATTCCGGCAGAAGGCAATCATGGCGAGGACCTGAAGGAATACTACTTCTACCTCGACAGTACGCCGACTCACAGCTACATGAAGTATCTCTACAAGTACCCTCAGGCCGAGTATCCGTATGCCTGGCTGGTGCAGGAGAACGGCAGCCGCAACGGCAGTGGACCCGAGTTCGAACTGCTCGATACCGGCATCTTCGATGGGGACCGCTACTTCGACGTGTTCGTGGAATACGCCAAGGCCGGCGCCGAGGACCTGTGCGTGCGTATCGAGGCGTTCAACCGCGGTCCCGAAGAAGCCACGCTGACCCTGGTGCCGCAACTGTGGTTTCGCAATATCTGGGGCTGGGGCAAGGATCGCCTGAAGGAGCCGGTCATCAAGATCGGCAGCGACGGCAAGGGATTCATCAGCCTGGTGGCCGATGACAGCGACGCCGACGGGCTCGCCAACCTGCCGTTCAAGTACCAGCTCGGCAAGCGCATGCTGTATGCCGAGGCAGACGGCAAGCCGCTCTTTACCGACAACGAGAGCAACAATCTGAAGCTCTACGGCGAGAAGGGCGATGATGGGCGCAAGTACGTCAAGGATGCGTTTCATCGCTATATCGTCAATGGTGAGGCGCGCGCCATCAATCCGGCGCAGCAGGGTACCAAGTCGGCGCTGATGTTCGAGCGCAAGGTCCCGGCCGGCGGCTCGACCGTGGTGCGCCTGCGGCTCACCAACAAGGCCATGAAGGATCCGCTGTCAGACCTCGATGAGGTGGTCGCCAAGCGCCTCAAGGAAGCAGACGATTTCTACGAAGACATCCATCCGAAGAAGGCGAACGCCGACGAGAAGATGGTGCAGCGGCAGGCTTTCGCCGGTCTCATGTGGTCCAAGCAGAACTATCTGTTTGACGTCGACCAGTGGCTCAAGGGCGACAACCCGGACATGCCGCCGCCTGAGTCCCGCAATGCACTGCGCAACAATCACTGGCGCCACCTCAACACCATGCGTGTGTTGTCGATGCCAGACAAATGGGAATACCCCTGGTTCGCCGCGTGGGATCTGGCCTTTCACACCGTCGCAATTGCACTGATCGATGCGCATTTCGCCAAGGAACAGCTGTGGTTCATGCTGTTCGAGCAGTTCCAGCATCCCAATGGCCAGATCCCGGCCTATGAGTGGGAGTTCTCGGATCTCAACCCGCCGGTGCATCCGTGGGCGGTCTGGCGCGTCTACAACATGGACCGCATTCGCTCGGGCCATGCCGACCGCGACTTCCTCGAGAAATGTTTCCAGAAGCTTCTCATCAACTTCGCCTGGTGGATCAACAAGGTCGACAGTACCGGCAACAACATCTTCGAAGGCGGCTTCCTCGGTCTCGACAACATCACCTTGTTCGACCGGTCCGACAAGCTGCCAGGCGGAGCAGTGCTCGAGCAGTCAGACGCGACCGGCTGGATGGGGCTGTTCTGTCTCAACATGATGCGCATGGCGCTGGAACTCGCCAAGACCAACAAGACCTACGAGGGTCTTGCCACCAAGTTCTTCCAGCATTACATCTATGTCGGTGCGGCCATGAAGAAGATGGGCGGCCGCAACTACAATCTGTGGGATGAGGAAGAGGGCTTCTTCTACGACGTGCTGCGCTATCCAGACGGCAATTTCGAAAAGCTGCGCGTGCGTTCCATGGTCGGCCTGATCCCGCTCTTTGCCGTCGAGCGTATCGAGACCGAATGGATCGAGCAATTCTCCGAGTTCAAGTCGGCGTTTCACTGGTTCCTCGAGAACCGCAAGGACCTGGTGCAGCATTGCGTCAGCATCATTCCGAGCGAGAACGGCAACACCTACGCGCTCACCATCGTCGACCAGAAACAGTTGAAACGGATGCTCGAATGGATCATGGATCCAAGCGAGTTCCTGTCCGACTATGGTCTGCGCAGCCTGTCGAAGGTTCACCTCGAGCATCCTTATGTGCTGGGTGACAACCGCGTGACCTACGAACCGGGCGAGGCCGATTGCAAGATCAAGGGCGGCAATTCCAACTGGCGCGGGCCGATCTGGTTTCCCACCGCGTTCCTCTTGATCGAGTCGCTGCGGAAGCTCGGCAAGGCCCACGGTGCCGATGTGACGGTGACGCGCGACGGCAAGACCTGGTCGATCGGTGACATGGCCAAAACCCATGCCGAGCGCCTGATGTCGATCTTCATGCGCAAGGACGGCAAGCGCCCGGTGTTCGGCCACATCGACAAATTCCAGAACGATCCGTTGTGGAACGACTATGTGCTGTTCCACGAGTACTTCCATGGCGATACCGGCGTCGGCCTCGGCGCGTCGCACCAGACCGGCTGGACCGGACTGGTCGCCTCGCTGATCGACGAATGGCGTAACGAGTAGCAGCAGGTCCCGTATTGCAGACTGAATCACGAAACAAGGAGCAAAACGTATGAGTTACCAACCGCTCAAGGGCCAGAAGGCGCTTGTCACAGGCGCCAGTTCCGGCATCGGCGCCGGCGTCGCGCTGTCGCTGGCTGCAGCAGGGGCCGATGTGCTGGTCAACTATGCATCGAGCCTTGCCGGCGCGCAGAAGGTGGTCGACGAGATCAAGGCGAGCGGTGGCAACGCGGTGCCGGTCAAGGCCGACGTGTCGCAGCCAGGCGACGTGCAGTTCATGTTCGACGAGATGTTCAACGCCTTTGGTGCCATCGACATCCTCGTCAACAACGCCGGCCTGCAGCAGGATGCTGCCTTTACCGAAATGACACTGGAACAGTGGAACAAGGTGATCGGCATCAATCTCACGGGCATGTTCTTGTGTACCCAGCAGGCCGTTCGCGCCATGCTCAAGCGCGGCATCGTCGAGGGTGTATCGCGTTGCGCCGGCAAGGTCATCATGATGTCCTCGGTGCACGAAGTGATTCCCTGGGCGGGGCACGCCAACTACGCAGCCTCCAAGGGCGGCGTGAAACTGTTCATGCAAACGCTGGCGCAAGAACTCGCGCCACACAAGATCCGCATCAATTCGATTGGCCCGGGTGCCATCCAGACACCGATCAACAAAGCCGCCTGGGACACTCCCGAGGCGCTCAATTCGCTGCTCAAGCTGATTCCCTACGGGCGCATCGGTGTACCTGAGGACATCGGCAACGCGTGCGTCTGGCTGGCATCGGACATGGCCGACTACGTCAATGGCCAGACCATCTTCGTCGATGGCGGCATGACGCTTTATCCCGAGTTCGCAGACGGGGGCTAAAGCAGCGCCCGGGTCGGCAAGACCCGGGCCGGTGGCCGCATTCGCATATCATGGCGTCCACCAATTGCGCCTATGGATGCAGCGCCCGCGCGCGGCATTCGATCTGTCATGCTCGCTGACCCGTCAATGATGTCCCTGGACCACGCCCCATGAGTGCGCGTTTGGAGCTGGTCGAGCTGTCGTGCAGGCGTGGTCGCCGGGAGCTTTTTTCAGGCATCAACGCGGTGCTGGCAGCCGGGCAGCTGCTGCGCGTGGAAGGCGCCAACGGTGCCGGCAAGACCAGCCTGTTGCGCATGCTGTGCGGGCTTTTGCCCGCCAACGCGGGGGAAGTGCGCTGGGACGGACAAAATGTCGCGCGCCTGAAGGACGAATTCAACGCCGAACTGCTCTATCTGGGCCATGCTCCGGCGCTCAAGGACGACCTCACGGCCGGGGAGAACCTGGCCTGGAGCATGTCACTCGCCGGACATGCGAGCACCGCTCAGGCACGCTCGGAGGCACTGCAGCGCGCCGGGCTCAAGGGCCGTTCCGGCCTGCCGATCCGGCTGTTGTCGCAGGGCCAAAAGCGCAGGGCCGCCCTGGCGCGCCTCGAACTGAGCGCTGACAAGCCATTGTGGATTCTGGACGAACCCTTCAACGCCCTCGATAATGCGGCTATCTTGTGGCTAACCAGTCTCATCGAGCGTCATCTTGCTTGTGGTGGGATGATTGTCATGACCACCCACCAGCGCCAGCAAATCGGCGCTGAGAGCGCCGAAGTGCAGCTCTCGCTGTGACTGCCCGCCAGTCTTCCTCGCTGCCAAACGCGCTCTGGGCGGTGTTTCAGCGCGACCTTCGCGTTGCCCTCAGGCGCAAGTCCGATACCACGGCAGCCCTGTTCTTCTTTGTGGTGGTGAGCGCGCTGTTTCCGCTTGGGGTGGGTCCGGAGCCCGAAATGCTGCGTATCATGGCGCCCGGGGTGATCTGGGTCGCAGCGCTGCTGGCCTCGATGCTGTCGCTTGCGCGCATGTTCACCGACGATTACGCCGACGGCACGCTCGAGCAGCTGGTGTTGTCGGCCTATCCGCTTCCTCTGCTTGTCACCGGTAAAATTGCGGCACACTGGCTGGCATCTGGCCTGTTGCTGACGGCGATCTCACCGCTTCTGGCATTGCAGTTCAATCTGTCTGGCCCGGGCACCGTGACCTTGCTGTTGTCACTGCTGCTCGGCACGCCGCTGCTCAGTCTGGTGGGCGCCATTGGCGCGGCGCTGACCGTCGGGGTGCGCGGCGCTGCTGTGCTGGTGGCTGTGCTGGTGCTGCCGCTTTACGTGCCGGTGCTGATTTTTGGGGTCGGCGCAGTGCTGGCCGCGGGCGATCCGAGCAGCAACGCCAATTTGTCGCTGCTGGCTGCCATGCTTTTGGCCGGGATGTTTCTCGCCCCGTTTGGCGTGGCAGCAGCGTTGCGGATTGCGGTCGAGTAGCTGCAGCGGACAATGCTCCAGGCCCGCACGAGTGAACAGTTGGTGGATTCAGGCAAATTTGTGACGTGAACTGGTTCTATTACGCAGCACCGCCGCGCTTTTACGCGCTGGCTGCCCGCCTAGCGCCCTGGTGCTTCGGCGCGGCCGTGCTGTTGCTGCTTGCGGGCCTGGTCTTGGGTCTTGGCATGGCGCCCACCGATGCCACACAGGGCGACGCCTATCGCATCATCTTCATCCACGTGCCGTCGGCCTGGATGTCGATGGTGATCTATGTGGCCATGGCGTTCTGGGCCGGCGTCGGTCTGGCATTCAATGCGCGCCTGGCGCTGTTGCTGGCACGTGCCCTGGCACCTACCGGTGCGCTGATGACGTTCATCGCCCTGGTGTCCGGATCGTTCTGGGGCAAGCCGACCTGGGGCACCTGGTGGGTGTGGGATGCTCGCCTGACCTCTGAACTGATTCTTCTGTTTCTTTATCTCGGCTTTTTGTCGTTGCACGCGGCCATCGAGGACGAGCGCCGCGCCGATCGCGCCGCAGCGGTGCTGGCGCTGGTGGGGGTCATCAATGTGCCGATCATCTACTTCTCGGTGAAATGGTGGAACACGCTGCACCAGGCAGCCTCGATTACCTTGAGCAAAGCGCCAAGTATCGCCACGCCCATGCTGCTTGGCATGCTGATCATGACGCTGGCATTTTGGGCCTACGCGATCGGCATGGTGCTGGCACGCACCCAGGCACTCATCATCGAGCGGGAAGCCGGGGCCAGCTGGCTGCGTGCAGCGTTGGCGGGCGCATGAACTGGCACAGCTGGTCGGAATTCGTGCATATGGGAGGCTATGGCCTCTATGTGTGGGGTGCCTTTGCCGTGACCGGCATGACCTTGAGCGCCGAGGTGCTGCAGCTGGTGGCACGTCGCCGCCAGGCCTTGCAGCAGCTGCTGGCCGAGCAGGAAGGCGAACATGAAACCTCGTAGCAAGCGCGCGATCGCGATCGTACTCGGACTGCTGCTGCTGGGCGGTGCCGCAGGCCTGGTCCTCAAGACTTTCAACAGCAACCTGGTGTTCTTCTACAGCCCGTCGCAGGTGGCCGACAAGGAGGCGCCCATCAACCGCAGCTTCCGCCTCGGCGGCCTGGTCGAAGAGGGCTCCTTGACGCGCGATCCCGAGGGCTTGACCGTGCATTTCGTGGTTACCGATCTGGCGCGCAATATTCCAGTCACCTACACCGGGCTGTTGCCTGATCTCTTCAAGGAGGGCAAGGGCGTGGTGGCCGAGGGCAAGCTCGATTCGGGGGGTATCTTTCATGCCGATCAGGTGCTCGCCAAGCACGACGAGAATTACATGCCTCCAGAAGCGGCCGATGCCCTGAAGAAGGCACGCGAGGGCGTTCTGCCTCCCCCGGCGGCCACGCCTGGGGTCGCCGCACGCTAGAGGCGAGCGTCTTGCCTCTTCAGATCCAGGACGTCGGGCGGCTCTCGGTCGCGGTGATGCTGCTTGTGATCTGGTCGGTCAGGCGTGTCGAGCGCGCCAATCTGCAGTGGGCGATCGCCTACGGACTGCTGACCGTCTCGCAGCTCCTGGCCGAGCAGGCGATCGCGAGCAGCGCGCTGCATTTCACCATCCTTGTCTGCGACCTGGCAGCCTGCCTGTTGCTTTGGGCCGGTGCCGAGTTGTTTCGCCACCAGCGCCCAGCCCGCGCGGGCTTCGTGATCGCTGCGCTATCGGCCGTGCTGCTGAGTCTGTCGCAGAGCTTCTTCAATCTGTCCTGGCTCCCCGACCTTGTCGCCTGTGCGGTTGCGGCTGCCACCTGTTACGCCGCCTATCGTGTGTATCACTACGCGCGCGCCTTTCGGGCCACCGGCATATTTACCTTCGTGGCTGCGATCCTGCTGCTGCTGCACGATCTGTTCTGGCCTGGCCGAATCGACCTGCGTGCGGCACAGGCAGTCGCCTACGTGGTGCTGGCGCTGTCGATCGCACACGTCACGTTCAAGCAGTTCCAGACGCGGCTCTTGAGCGTAATCAACACCGATGCGCTGACGGGCCTGTCGAATCGAGTCGCCTTCGTCGAAGGCATGCAGGCACTCTTGCATGCCACGGTACGCGATCCGATCCATGTCGCGGTGCTGTGCATCGATATCGAGAATTTCCGCAGCGTCAACGAGGCCATCGGCCACCGCGCCGGCAATCGGGTGCTGTGCGAACTGGCGGCGCGTCTGAAGCATGCTGCGCAGCGGGTCTATATGGTGGCACGTGACGAGGGCGATCGTTTCCTGCTGCTCATGTCGGCCACCTCGGATGTGACTGCCATGCGCAATGCGGAGGAATTGGCGCTGCAGGTGTTAAATGCGGTCAGCGCGCCGTTTCGGGTCGGTGATGCGGACCTGCCGCTGCGGATTCGCATGGGCGCCGATATTGCGTGGGGACCCGATGCCGATATTGAAGCCCTGATCCAGCATTCGACCGTTGCCAGCGGGCGCCAGCGCAATCCGCATCAATCCGGCTTGCAGTTCTACAACGCTCACATGAACCAGGTGGCGCTGCGCAAACTCGACCTCGAGCGGGGCTTGCGCGAGGCGTTGCAGAGCAACGAGTTGCGCCTGGCCTTTCAGGCCATCGTCGATGTCGATTCGGGTGCCATCATCATGGCCGAGGCGCTGCTGCGCTGGACTTCGCCTTCGCTCGGCGAAGTCGCGCCATCCGAAATGATTCCTGTCGCCGAAGAGTCGCGCCTCATCATCGACATCGGCGAATGGGTCGTGGGTGAAGCAGCGCGCCACATTGCCATGTGGCGCCAGGGCGGCCTCGGCGTGCCGGTCAGCGTCAACGTCAGCGTCTATCAGTTGCGCCGCCCCGAGTTCGCAAAGCGGGTACTGCAACAGCTGGCCGAGCACGGCGTGCCCGCTGCCATGTTCGAGCTGGAACTGACCGAGAGCGTTTTTCTGGGTGAAGACGTGACCGTGATGAGCAACGTCAATGCGCTCGACGAGGCCGGGGTCAAGCTCTCGATCGATGACTTCGGCACCGGTTTCTCGTCGCTCTCATACCTGACCCGACTGCCGCTTTCCACCATCAAGATCGACAAGACCTTCGTGCATCAGCTGCAGGCCGACGAGCGCAGCAGGCGCCTGACGGAAACCATCTGCGCGATCGGGCATCAGCTCGACCTCCAGCTGACCGCAGAGGGCGTTGAGAGCCAGGAACAGTGCAGCACGCTGCGCTCCTTTGGCGTGCAGCGCATGCAGGGCTTCCATTTCGCGCGCCCGGTGAGTGGCGCGGACTTCACTGCGGTGCTCGAACAGCACGCCCGTCTGGGAAAACCTGCGGCATAGAACTTGCCCCAAGGTGAGCCCAGCAGCGCATGCTTGAATGGTGCTACGACTCTGGAGCAGCGGTGAGAAAACGTCGAATGGGCAGCATCGAAGATCAGCTGTACTGGCCTGCATGCGGTCGAACAAGTGCACCTCCACCGAGCGCATGGCGCCCGGGCGACAGCTGCTCTTCTTTCCTTCTCAGATCATGAAGCGAGCGCTGGTAAAACCAGCGGGCCGTGTCACTGCATGGTATCCCGCCCACATGAAGCCGCTGCGTCCGGGCTATTACGAGGTGTGCGGCCCCATGATCGACCATGCAACGCTGATGCACTGGAATGGCCGCTTCTGGGGCGATTGGCACGCCAACCCGTTTGGTAGCGGCCGTCATTACGTCGACCATGGATTTGGCAGTCAGCCAGGCGATATGTGGCGCGGCAGCCTTAAGCGCGAAGTGTGACGGCGACTCCGGTCGGCGTGTGTGACGGATGTCCTTGATTGCCGGATTTGACGATGCCATGTTTGCATCGCGATGAGGGCCATTCCATGCTGAAAGCTCTACCCCGGACCCGGCAGAACGAGGGCGAGGCGAAACGCGTCTGGTACTTTTCCAGTTCGCTCGACATGTTCGTCTGGTTCGACCCTAAAGACGTGCCGTTCGCGTTCGACTTGACCTATCAGACGCGACGCTGTCAGGAGCGCACGGTGTCGTGGCATCGTGAGCGCGGCTATCGCCACTGGAAACCCGAGGCCGGGCGACTTCGCTTTGGAACCGGCGGAATCCTGGTGCAAGACGGCTCGTTTGACCGGACCCGGGTGGGGGCGCAGTTCCTGGCGCAATGCGTCGATATGCCTGCCGCAATCGCCGCTCAGGTGCTGCAACGACTGGCCGCATTCGAACTGAGTGAGAGACCCTCGACAGTTGCGCTGCCCGAGGACGGCAGCACCGGCGCGGCCTTGGAGACCGCGCCGGAGTCGCCCAGATGATGCAGACCGCTGTGGTCGGCGGTATTACTTGGCGGCTGCAGTCTCGCTTTGCAGCTGCTGGGCCATTTGCAGATGTTCTTGCAGCGCTGGCATTGTCTTCTGGGCAAAAGCCTTGATGTCGGGGTCGCTACCCTTGTCGATTTCCTTCTGGAACAAGGCGATGGTGTCCTTGTGTGCCGACACGCCAATGTCCTTGGCGTAGCTCTTGTCGAAATGCGTACCGCTCTCGGAGCTGAGCATCTTCAGCTTGGCCTTTTGCGTCACCGACGGATCGGTCGGCACCGTGACGCCCTTGCTGCTGGCGAGCGAGCTCAGCTCATCGCCCACCTTGGTGTGGTCAGCGACCATCTTTTCGGCGAACGACTTGACTTGTGGATCCTGCGATTTCTGATCGGCGACCTGGCTGGCCTGCACTTCGAGTGCGCCGCCCTCGGCTGCCTTCTTGAGGAACGATTTGTCAGTTGAGCTCGGATCGGCATAGGCTGCCGATGCAACTGCAAGGCTCAAGATGGAGAGGGCGTAGACGGCTTTCATGCGGTGCTCCTAGAAGATGGTTAAGTGACCGCTTCACCTCCGCAAAATGCGTGCCGTTGCATTCCCGACAGCGGCCAGCAGCATCTGGCATGCATGGCATCAGTCAGCCCGGGCTGGCGCGGCGCGGCAGACTCGCGATCGTGCCGCAGGCATGGCACTTGATCGACAAACAACGGTGATCTGGCTATGCTTTCGCGCCAACCACGAACTTCTAACGTGGTGCTACAGGGAGTTTCTAAATGCAAGCATTGCGTATTGCTGTCGTTTTAGTCGTCGCACTATGGCTCGCGGCCTGCGGAACGGTCACTGTTCCGGTCACGTATACCCCGCCTGCCAACGTCATCCAGGCCAATCTGCCGGTCGTGAGCATCGGGGTGTTCGCCGACAAGCGCAACGAAGCACCGACCTACATTGGCGCCGTGCGCGGCGGTTTTGGCAATCCGTTGAAGACCATCAACACGTCGGAGCCGGTGTCCGACCTGGTCGCGCACGCCTTTGCGCGCGGCATGGCAGCTCGTGGCCTGGCTGCTGCCGGGTCGTCCGGCAAATACGTTCTGACCGGCGTGATCAATACGCTCCAGTCGAACCGCTATGTGCGCATCGACGCTGAAGCCGATATCGACCTGCGGCTGCTGGACGGCCGCGGCGTGCAGGTTTTCCAGAAGATCTACCACGCGGAGCAGGAGAACGGCAGCATCGTGGCGCTTGATACCGGCGTATTTGCCGACCCCGATGAACTGCGCGCCGCTGCAGTCCAGGCGCTCTCCAAGGTGGTCAATCAGGCGCTCGACGATCCCGAATTCCTGCGGGTGCTCAGCAACTGACCGGCTGCCACAGCCCAATGCGGGTTGATGCGGGTGTGGTGCCGGCGGCAGCCCGCCGCGCTTGCGTCGCGCCGGCACCGGACGGTGACTACTTTCCGAGCATGCTTCCGACTTTGGCCGAAAGCGATGTCATGGTGAACGGCTTGGTGAGAACCTCCATGCCGGCTTCAAGGTGACCGTTGCCGACCACCGCGTTTTCGGCGTAGCCGGTAATGAACAGCACCTTGAGGTCGGGTCGGCTGACACGCGCCGCATCGGCGACCTGCCGTCCGTTGAGACCTCCAGGAAGTCCGACGTCCGTGATCAGCAGATTGATCTCGACATCTGAAGCCAGTATTTTCAGGCCGGCCGCACCGTCCGAGCATTCAAGCACCCGGTAGCCCGATTCTTCCAGCGCCGTGACTAGAATCATTCTGACCATGGGTTCATCGTCGATCACGAGGACCAGTTCGCCATCACCCCCGTCAGCGAGGCCAGCGTGTTCGCTGCTGTCGGCACTCTCGGTCGGTCCAAAGTGACGTGGCAGGTACAGACACACGGTGGTGCCCTGATTGATTTCTGAATAGATCCTCACCTGGCCGCCCGACTGACGGACGAACCCGTAGATCATCGACAGGCCAAGGCCGGTTCCCTGACCGATCGGCTTGGTGGTAAAGAACGGATCGAACGCTCTGGCGGCGACCTCCGCGCTCATGCCGGTGCCCGTATCTGTCACGCACAGCGAGATGTACTGGCCCTTGGGAATTTCGCGTTCTTGAGCCACCCGTTCGTCGAGCCAGCGGTTCGCGGTCTCGATCGTCAGGCGTCCCCCTTCAGGCATCGCGTCTCTGGCATTGATGCACAGGTTGAGCAGTGCATTTTCCAGTTGGGGCGGGTCGACCAGCGTGCCCCACAGACCACCGGCCCCCACGACTTCGAGCGTCACCGCAGGACCGAGCGTGCGCCTGAGCAAATCTTCCATACCGCTCACCAACCGGTTCACATCAGTGGGCTTTGGATCGAGCGTCTGACGTCTGGAGAATGCCAGCAGGCGCTGTGTCAGCGCTGCTGCGCGACGCGTGGCGTTCTGGGCTGCATCGACATAACGTTCCAGGCCGTCGAGCTTGCCCAGCGCGAGGCGCTTTCGGAACACCTCGACGCTGCCACTGATGATTGCCAGCAGATTGTTGAAGTCATGCGCCAGCCCGCCGGTGAGCTGCCCGACTGCTTCCATTTTCTGGGCCTGGCGCAGCTGCTCTTCCAGGCGGCGCTGCGAAGTCACTTCTCGTGCGGTGACGACGATGCGCCGCAGGGCTCCGTCCTCGTAAGGAACCGGCGTTGCGACGGCTTCGACAATGCCGTCTCCCTGAACCCGTTCATAGCGATAAGGCTGACCTGTGGCAAAGCAGGCGGCCAGATGGCGGTTCAGTTCCACGGCCCGGTCTGGACCGAAGATTTCATCGGTGGTCCTGCCCAACACCTGCTCGCGGGTGCGCCGGTACAGCCTCAAGGTTGCGGGGTTGACCTCTTCATAGCGGAACTGACCATTGCCAGTCTCGATCAGAACCGCGTGGCATTCGGAAGAATGTTCGTAAAAGACGCCGATCAGCGTCTCGCGCGCCAGCAGCTCGACCGTGCGCTGGCCCACCCGCATCTCCAGTGCTGCAAGTGCTTCCTCGAGCGTGGCTTCGTGCTCGGTGAGCGCTGACATGTCGACAAAGCTCAAGGTGGTGCCGAGCCGCTGACCATCTGCCAGAATCGCCTGCGGCCAGCACTGCACTGTGCGTTTCGGACGGTTGTTCCCCGTCAGACAAATGATTTGCAGCTCGCTGGTCTCGCCGTCATCTGCGGGCTCGAACACGCGGCAGGAGGGCTCCTGACAGAGTTGGTCGCCTTGATGGCTATGTGCCGAAAATTCGGTGAAGCGTCGCCCGAGCGCCGATGCGCCATCGACAAGGCCGAACAGTTCCGTGCAGCATGGGTTGCAGGCGGTAATGACACCCTGCTGGTCAATCCGGCAGGTGCCCACCGGCAGCGCGCCCATCTTGAACCCTGCCTCAGACATTGTGCCGCCGACTGGCACGCGACAGGGCTCTACACCCGAGGCACCTGCGCATGACGCCATGACTCGGCCGCGTCACCTGCAATTGCATCGACGCACGATGCGCATCGCACGTCAAAGCAGGTCGACTGCCGAACGGGTGGCATGCTGCGTCAATGATCATGGCCGCCATGGTATAGAGCTATTGCAACGCTGGAAATAGCAGGGCCGGTCGGCGCCCGTTTCCGACAACGGCGAGGCTTCATTGCATCTGGGTCGCAATCGGCTCCCGCGTTGAACCGGATCGCACGGCATTCGCGGTCAAGGTGCACAAAAAAAAAGAGGGATTCGAGCGGCATGGTCGCCGCTCGAATCCCCGGGCTGTGGCTCCAGGCTCTGACCTAGTGCAACTTC
>CAZZVZ010000037.1:0-14200 GCA_964657655.1 Gammaproteobacteria bacterium
AAGAAGAACGCCAGTACGCTTTGCACCAGTGCGACACGACGCATCGAGCGTGACGTGAATGACACGTCTGCTGTCTGACCGGATGTACCGATGATCGATGCGCAGTACAGAAAATCAAGATAATCAGGATCGGCAGTGCCTGGAAACTCGATGCCACCGGCACGTTCCCCGGTGTCGTCATCATCGTAGTATTCATGCGCGTAGTGGATTGCGAACATGATCTGGGTGAATGCCCATGAACTCAGGATGGTTGCGATCGCAAGCGCAATGTGCAAAATCTTGGCATCGCCTTTCAGATCCTTGGCGAGCCCCAGCTCCGCGATGATGGCGACCAGGCTTGCGATCGAAGCGATGACCACGCCTGCGAGAATGGTCAGACGTCCGTCATCTTGATACTGGGCGCGTCGATTCATGTCATCGACGCTGGAACGCGCCATCATGAGGCCGGCCAGAACTGCGTACAGCAAGGCGCCGGCGTTCCAGCCGAGCAGCCCGCGCGACACGGCATCTGACACCAGCCGTTCAGGCACCAGGAACCCGACGATCAATCCCGCTGCCACACAGATAAAAAGACGTGGCCGCACGAACAGCTGGCGCAGCACGACGATATGGCGAAGGTTCATTGAGTGGGCATCCTGGGATCGGCTAGGAACTGCTCTTGATCGCCATGCGGCGCGGCATCATGAGCACGGCCTGCGGGCGCCGCAGCAATACGTTGAGCAAGGCACGGTAGATAGCGTAGCGCTCGCCACGCGGCAAGGCACGTGAGCGCAGCGCCAGCTGGAAGGCCAGCATGAAACTGACGCCGACATTGAGCAGCGCCATCGACATGATGCCGGCGACGGCGAGCCAGAAGGCAAGCGTCTTGCACTCATCAAAGCCAAGTACGCCGACCGCACTGAAGACGCCCCCCGCAGACAGGGTGACATGGCGTACCTCCAGCGGCAGCGCGAACAGCGCGCCTACGAAGGGTGTCATGCCAAGCAGGAAGCCAAGCGAGATGTTGCCGGCAAAACCGGAAATATTGGTGCGCATGTATTGCGCCAGGCGCGCGGCCCGATGGGCGCCGAACAGCAGACGAATGCGTCGGTGATGGCCAATCACCTCACCGATGCGGCGATAGACAAACCAGTTGTCGAGCCACCCTGCGATAAGGCTCGAGGACCAGAGCAGCACGCCGGTCAGCGCCGCATAGAAAGGCGTTGGTCCGAGGAGCGAGAACGAATCGATGGTCGCGATGGCCTTTTGAGGGGTGATCAGCTGGTGCGCGAAGAAACGAAACGAGAGCCATTCGGCCAGCCAGCAGACCGGTACCACCAGGGCGACATTGCCAAACACCGAGACCGCCTGACTGCGCAGCAGGTTGAGCGTCTCATCGACGAATGCGCTCATGCCATCGGGCTGGTGAATACGGTCAATGCGTGCCGCAAGCGCAGGCGCCGTCATGGCCGGCTGCTTGGTGGCAAGGGTAAATCCGATCAGCTGCAGCACCACGAAACTGGCCGCGTAATTGAGCGACGCGAGCAGGCATTCGAACAATCGCGGCAGATGCCAGCCGACAATGAAAAACTTCAGATAGACCGTGATGCCGGTCAGGGCGCCGCCACCGGCTGCCGCGTAGAACATGTGCCGGTACTCGCTCCAGGTGCGAGTGATGTAATGCTCACCGGTCTCGGCGCTGCGATCGACCACCTTGCGGGCCAGTCGCCCGAACGACTGGCGCATCAGGCGGATGTTGGACTGACTAGCCTGGTGCGCGCGCAACAGCTCGATCAGCACCGGCCTGCGCTCGGGACCGCTCTCATCGAGAAGCAGCGGCAACAGAGCCTCGATGCGCTGCAGGCGTGCCAGGATTCCCTCCACCCTGAATTCGATGTCAACAGAAACACCATGCGCGTCGAAATGCTCGAACACGGTCCGTATTGCATGGCCACACTGTTCGAGCAGCGCGCGAAACAGATTGAGGCGCTGCATTAGCACGGCGAGCGCACTTTCTGAAGCGCCGGCCTGGAGCTGCGCCAAAGCCTCGAGCAGGGCATCGAAGTGACCCTCCAGTGGCACATAGGGCGATGCCGCGAAGTCGCTCGATTCCATGCGCGAGCGGATCGCCGATGACAGTGCAGTCGCGCGCACCTGGCTGATCAGAAGGCGCATGCTGTGGACCACGTCATTGACGGAGTGACCGCCCGCAGCGCGCTCGGCTTTGGTGAACAGGCCGACAATGCGCGCCCAGGTGTCGGCATCGAGTGCTTCGAGCCACTCCAGATCGCGGCGCGTTGGAAACAGTTGCGTCAAGAGACTGCCCCATTCGCGCGTGTTGGGCGTCGCCGGGATCAGACGCGCAACACTGCGCTCGCGCAGCTCGGCCCAGAAGCCCGCCTGCGGCAGGCCGGTATCGCATAGCAGGGAAACGCCGTCGAGATCACGAAAAATGGAGCGCAGGGTCTCGACCACGGGTGCACGACGTTGCTCGTCGCGCTCGAGCACTTGCAGCAGGTAGCGCAGGCGGGTATTGCGACGTGGCGAGGAAAAGCCGAGTCGATCAGTCAGCCGGTCGTCCGAACGCCACCAGTAGCCCAGTTCGATCAGCCAGGCATTGCGCTCTTCGAGCGAAGCGAGCGGATCGGCGTGCGCGATCAGCGTGTCGAGCTGCAGCTGGGCCCGATCGGCGGAACGCCAGCGCTTGATGAACTGGATCAGGCCGCCGCTAGCCATGCCGCGGGCAGCTCCTGGAGGGCGCGGATCGAATCGAATGCGCCATCCGCATCACCAGCCGTTACGACTTGCTGCGCGGCGCTGCGCGTTTGGTGTTGCTGGCCGGCTTGGCAGGCTTGCTCTTCTTGAGGCTCGCTGCCTTGGCCTTTTTTTGTGGCCTGGCTTTGCCCGATGCTGCTTCGACGACAGCGCCCGTGGGCATGCCGGAGGCGAAGTTGGCAACGCCAGCCATGATTTCCTTGCGAGCCTCGTCCGACCCGCCCCAGCCGTCAACTTTGGCCCACTTGCCCTTTTCCAGGTCCTTGTAGTGCTGAAAGAAGTGGCGAATCTGCTCGAGCCGTTCGGGCTGGACATCCTTTGGCTCATGCCAATGCTTGTACCAGGACAGGATCTTGTCGATTGGCACCGCCAGCAGCTTGGCGTCGCCGCCGGCTTCATCGGTCATTTTCAGAACACCGATCGGGCGGCAGCGCACCACCACGCCATGCACCAGCGGGAACGGCGTAATCACCAGCACATCGACCGGGTCGCCATCGTCGGAAATGGTATTGGGGATGTAGCCGTAATTGCACGGGTACTGCATTGCCGTGCCAAGGAAGCGGTCGACATAGAGCGTGCCGCTTTCCTTGTCGACCTCATATTTGATCGGGTCGGCGTTCATCGGGATTTCAATCACGACATTGAAATCGTTGGGCAGGTCGCGACCTGCTGGGATTCGATCAAAGGACATGCTGAACTCGAGGTTGGGGTCGAACCATTATAACGGCTGCCTTGAAGGCCACCGCGTGCGACTCGGAAGCTCTTGCAATACTAGCTCTTGAGCGAGGCGAGCGCAGCCAGTCGATAACTCCTGGCTGCATTGTCGCTTTCACCAAGCTGCTCTTCCATCTGGGCGATGCCCAGATGAATACGACCGGCGAACGGCTCGTGACCGGCATCTGACAGGGCTCGATCGAAATAGCGACGTGCCTTGCCCCATAGTCTTTCGCGCGCGCACAGCACGCCCAGTGCGTGGCTCAGATGTGCGTCGTTGGGATGCTCGGCCAGCCAGCGCTCGGCGCGCTCGATCTGGGACGTGGCTGGCTCCTCGATGCATTCCCCATAGGCGTCGAGCAGCTCTGGCTCCCAGCGCTCGGCCAGCGCACCTTCAAGAATAGTGCGCGCCTGATAGCCAAGTCCCACCTGGTTGAAGGCGCGGGCCGCAGCGAGCGCGATATCACTGATGCGCCGGTCGGCCGCCGGCACATCCTGCCAGAAGGCAATCAGGGCATATCGATCGCTCTGGCGCGCTTCGAGCATCGCCTTGTAGGCCACGATCTTGATCTGGCGTGCAGCGATCGGGTGCAGGGCGTCGCGCTTGGCGAGGATGCGCAACAGGCGCAGCACTTCGCCCCACTGCGCTGCGTACTGGTTGGCGCGCAGTGCCAGACGCAATGCCTGGATGTGTCTTGCACCACCGGCCTGCAGCCGGTTGACCGCATCGAGCGCACGCGCGCTGTCGCGTTCGTCGACCAGGCATTCAGCTTCTGTCATGAGGCGCGCGGCGCGCAGGCCCTCACTCTCGTCGGCGCGCTTGAGCCACTCGTCGCGTCTGCCGTATTCATGCATGCGATGCGCGGCCCTGGCGGCGAGCAGCGCGCCCAGCCCTGCCGTCTCAGGCCACTCGTGCGCGCCTTGCGCATGTCGTTCGGCCTGGCCGTAGCGACCTTCAAAAAGGGCCAGCAGCGACATGCGCAGCGCACGCGTGCCGCGTCGTTCAGCCTGGCGGCTGCGGTATTCGGCGACCCGCTCTGGCATGCGCAGCGTCTTGCGCGCCAGACGGACCAGCACGTAGCAGGTGACGAACAGCAGCACCGCCAGAATGATGAACAGGTTGAGCGACAGATCGACCCGGTACGGCGGATAGAACAGCACCACGTTGCCTGGATCGACGCGCAGCCCGATAGCGGCTGCCACAGCCAAGGCCGCGAGAATGACAAAAAACAGGAAAGGACGCACGGGGTCGCGAGCTCAGCTGTGGTCGCCGGCGCTTTTGAAATTGCGCACCGCGTTAAGACTATCCGATAAGGTCGGCAATTCGATGCTGGTGGTGCTGCTCTGAAGCTGCTGCAACAGTGCCTGCGCAGCCACGGTCGACTGGGCATGCGTGTCGAAATAGGTCTGCAGCGTCTCTGCTACGCGCAGCAGATCCGAGCGATAGATCGATTCCTGACGGGCCAACAGCGCCAGACGCGCGTTAAGCAGCCTTAGTTTCAGATTTTCGCGAACGAAATAGGCCTGGCTGGGCGCCAGCATTAGGGCATCGGGTTGATTTACCTGGCGCACCCGGATCAGTTGCTGGAACTGCTGCCATGTCTCGGCAGTGAAGTAGCGCCAGCTGTCTGCCATGCGCTGGCCGAGCGAGCTGCCAGACGAACCGCTCGCAGCGCTGCGATCGAGCGGCACTGCATCGAGCCTGGGCGCTGCAGCGGGACGTTCGTCGGCCAGCATGGGCAGGCGATCGACCATCGAGACCAGGGAATCGAGCCTGAGCGCATTGCCGGCCAGATCGATCGAGGGCAACGCCCTGAGCTTGTCGGCATCGCGCTGGATCACGCGTCGCAAGGCGATGAACTGGGGACGATCAGCGCGCGCCAGGCGGTTGTCGGCGTTTTGCAGGGCACTCAGCGCGCCGGGCACGTTGCCGGCCAGCTGCAGCTGTTGCGAGGCGACCGAGACAATCTGCTCGACTTCGGCCAGCGCCCAGTCATCGCGCGTTCGCGACAGGTCCTGATAGAGCTGCTGCAATGATGCCTGCTGACTTTGCGAGTCGGCGATGCGCGCCTCGAGCACGCCTTCCTTGGTCTGCAGCGCGAGCGCGATGTCCTGCGCCTGCTTGGCGGCCACCCGCGCTTCGTTACTGCTGGTGTCTACGCCTTGAATGCGGCGCGCCAGTTCACGCTCGACAGTATCAAAACGGTGATGCGCTATGAGCGCCAGTGCGCAGCCAGCCGCGGCCAGCACCAGCGCCAGCACGGCGAGCCAGGCTGCAAGAACGGGCTGGCGGCGGGGCGGGCTCAGCAGTACCGGGACCTGCTCGGCGCGCACAGCTGCATCAGAAGTCGGATTAGAAACGTGGTCCATGGAGCGCGCGAATTAGGGAAGGTATTCTAGCGCGCGCACCAAGGCGTCATCACCGGGCTCACTGCAGTGCACCGCAGCGAAGCCTTCTGCTGTTGCATTTTCGGCAATGCGCGCATGTGATACCAGCAGTTGCTGAGCTTTCAGCCAGGTTTCGCCGGCACGCGCGTAGTTGGTGATAAACAGCTGCTTCAAGCTGTCCAGCGACTGACTGCTGGTGACGATAATGGTGGCCGGCGCGTTGGCCCTGATCAAGGTCTCGACCGCCGACAGCGCGCTGGTATCGGGTTGTCCCAGGCTGCGTTGGTAGGCCATCACGCATTGCACACTGACCTGGTGCTGCTCGAGCGCCTCGATCAGCCAGTTGCGTCCGCCGTTACCGCGTACCACCAGACAGCGCTTGCCACGGTAGCGCTCGATGTCGAGCGCAGCAAACAGGGATTCCGAATCAAAGCGCTGCAGCGCGCCGAGCCTTGGGGTAATAACGCTGTGCGTTTCCTCAGAAATCCCGTGTCGGGCCAGTCGTTCGCGGCTGCCCGGCCCCATCACTGCAACCGGCAGTATCGAAGGCCAGGGCGTTCTCAGGCGCTCGAGTGCTTGATCAATTGCATTGGGACTGACAAACACGACCAGTGCGTATTGCGACAGATCGGCCAGCGCCTGGTCGAGCTCGACCGGGTCTGCCGCAGCAGCGATCGACAGCGCTGGGAACGCGATCACCTTGCGGCCCGCCGCTTCAAGCGTGCCAGCCAACGGCTGCTGCTGGCCAAGCGGACGGGTCAGCAGAACCGGGGTGCGAAGCGGCCTGGCTGTCATGCCACCTTGACCAGCCGGTCAGCACCTTGTGCCAGCAGCTGCTGCGCGACACGGCTTCCAACCGCCTCCGCTTCATCGAGGGCACCGCTTTCGACAGCCCGTAGCACGTGCGTACCATCGGGCGAGGCGATCAGTCCTGTGCAGTGAAGGATGCCGTCTCGCACCTGGGCGAAAGCCCCGAGCGGAATGTCGCAGTTGCCCCCGAGAACGCGAGAGACCTGGCGTTCGGCGCGTGCCGCCGCGTCGGACTCGGCATGAATGAGCGGGGCCAGCCAGGCGCGCAAATCCGCGCGCGCAGCGAGAATCTCGATGCCGAGCGCGCCCTGACCGGGAGCCGGCAGCGACTGATCGACTGGCATGAACGAGCGGATGCGCTCGGACAGCCCAAGCCTGCGCAATCCCGCTGCAGCCAGGATGATGGCCTGGAAATCACCTCGATCGAGCTTGGCCAGCCGCGTGTCGACGTTGCCGCGCAAGGGAGCGACCAGCAGATCGGGGCGCAGCGCGCGCAGCTGCGCTTCGCGCCGCAGGCTCGAGGTTCCGACGGTGGCGCCAAATGCCAGGCCGCCGAGGTTTTCAGCGATAGCAGACACGAACGCATCGCGTGGATCATCGCGCTCGAGGATCGCGGCCAGCTGGAACTGCGGCTCGAGGGTCATCGGCACATCCTTCAGGGAATGGACCGCGAGATCACAGCGCGCGCTCAGCAGCGCAGCTTCGAGTTCCTTGATAAAGAGCCCCTTGCCGCCAACCTTGTTGAGCGCGCGATCGAGAATCTGGTCACCACGCGTGGTCATGCCGTCGATCACGACATCGCATTGCGGATAGAGCTTTTCGAGCAGGCCCTTGACGTGATGTGCCTGCCACAGGGCAAGGCGACTTTCCCGCGAAGCGATCACGAGACGCGAGGGTGGTGGGATTGCACGCATGGGACAAACAGGCCGAAGGTGGGGCGCAGGCGGCAGCGCCCGGGAGGACAGCTGACAGGCCGCTGATGCTTGCCCTAAGGTTGCCCTTCAGGTCGCCCCTTAGGTTCCTTTTGTCAAAATCTTAACATGCAGCCAGCAGCGGGCGATTGTGGCGGGCCGCGCGCCGCGTGAGCAACATCATGGTGCAACGCGTCTTGCACGCAGCCTGCACCTGACCAGCAGCGCCGCCGCCAGTGCGGCAAGGATGCTCGCCACGAGGTCACCCCGCTGTGCCGAGACCCCTGTGAGCGGCATGGTCCACTGCAACAGCCACAGCATCGGCGCACTGACCAAGAAGAAATGCGCCGTCATGGCCGAGAGCTGCATGGCGGGCCACTGAACCAGGCGCGGCCAGCCGTCGAGGCGCCCGAACAGGCGATTGATCAGAAGATGAAGCAGGATAGTCGTGACGCACAGCCAGATCGAGTCCATGCGCCAAGCATGGAGCGCCTTGCACCCGAGCGTGCCTGCTCGAGCGCAATTGCGCTACACAGGGCGCGCCTTGATGACGCTGCGCACGATCGGCCACTGGCGCCGGCTGATGGGCAGTCGCTCGCTGATATCACGCAGCAAGACCTCCCAGTGCGGTTCACCCCCGTCACTCGGTCCGCTATCGACCCGTTCGAAGCCGACAATGGCCGCGCGCGCGACCAATGCATTGCGGTGCACCCGCACGAAGCGTTCGCAGAACTCTTCTTCGAGGGCGATCAGGGATTCTTCGGTGATATGTTCACCACGCGCGGTACGGATGGTGACGTACTTGAGCTCGGCCTTGAGGTAGAGAATGTCGTCGAGCGCCACCAGCAGGACGCGGCCGCGTTCGTGCACCGATAGGTGCTGGCGGCCTTGGGGACGCAGCTCCTTGGTCACGGTGCGCAGCTCGGCGCCGGCGCCGCTCGGAGGGTGGGCGCGTTGCAGGCTCGCAAGAAGACGCGGCGCGCGCACCGGCTTGACCAGATAGTCGAGCGCGTGAACCTCGAAGGCGCGCAAGGCGTACTCATCGAACGCGGTCACGAAAATGAGCGCCGGTGCATCGCTGCGCACTGCCAGGTGCGCGGCCAGTTCAATCCCTGACATGACCGGCATCTGGATATCGAGCAGCAAGATGTCGGGCTTGAGTTCATCGATGGCGTTAAGGGCAGCAGCGGCGTCACCCGCCTCGCCCACCACCTGGTGATCGAACTGACCCTTGATATCGCCCAGCACTTCACGCAAGCGGGTACGCGCAAACGGTTCGTCATCGACGATCAGGATCGTGGCAGTCATGCGCTGGCCGCCTTGCTGGCGTGTAGATGGGGCAGTGTCATCTCGAGGATAAATCGGCCTTTTTCGACGCGCGTCTCAAGGCGCGCCTCGAGATCATGCAGCAATTCGAGACGCTGGCGCACGTTCGACAAGCCAACCTGGTGGCCGCGTCGCACATCTTCGCCATGCCAGGGGTTGGTGACCATGATGTGGATGTACTGGCCGCGCTGCTCGACCCTGAGCTGGACCAGGCCTGGCACTGCGGCTGGCTCGATGCCGTGCAGCACCGCGTTTTCGACCAGCGGCTGGACCAGCAGCAAGGGCACCAGTGCATCCTCGGCCCGCTGATCCACTTCGATTTCGACCAGCAGCCGGTCACCCAGACGCAGCCCCTCGATCTCCAGATACTTGCGGCACAGATCCAGTTCTTCCGACAACGCGACACGCTGGTGATGGTCGCGCATCAGCACCCGAAACAGGTCGGCCAGATCTTCCAGCACGGTCTCGGCGCGGCGCGCGTCGCTCCTGATCAGGCCCAGCACGGCATTGAGGCTATTGAACAAAAAGTGAGGCCGGATGCGCGCCTGGAGCGCGGCCAGGCGCGCCTCGGCCAGCGCGGGAAGGTAGGACTGGCTGCGCAGGCGCGCCCAATAAAGCGTGGCACCGGCCGCAGCTGCAGCGACCAGGGCGTCGCGCAGCAGCATGTCGACGCCGCTTTGCAGCAAGGGACCCAGGCCGATCTCGAGTGCACACACCAAGATGGCCGGGATCAGGACCACGCTGACGACCTGCAGCGCCATCGGCAGGCGTCCCAGCAGTGGCCGCGTCACACAGGCCACCAGCAGGCTCGCAATCAGGGTTGGCTCGAGGGCCAGCGCGAAGCGCAGGCAAGTGTCGGCCCACATGGTGGGATCGCCCGAGATGCAGGCCGCGAGCGCCATGGCAATCACGTTCCATCCGACGATGACGCGCACCGCGATACCAGAGTTGCACCAGTCGGGTATGCGGGTCAGCGTTTGCGCCGCAAGCGGCGTTGCATATTGCCGGTTGGAGGTCCTAAAGAAGGCACCGATGCGACGCGCCGGGCGCGCGAGGCGCTGCCTTATACTCTCGTCTGCTGGTCGAAGCATCGCGGTGTCAGGTGACGGTGCCAGGCCCTTTTTACTCAACTCCAGTGGCCCGCCATCGTTTCGGGTCACCGTCCTGATCGATTATGACAGAAGCCGTTTCAAAGCAGAACGAGGCGTGGTCAGGCCGATTCAGTGAGCCAGTTGCCGAACTGGTGCAGCGCTACACAGCCTCCATCACCTTCGACCAGCGACTGGCGCTGGTCGACATCGAGGCCTCACTGGCACACGCCGCCATGCTCGAGGGCGCCGCCATCATCACCAGCGCCGATCTGGCGGCCATCAAGGATGGCATGGCGCAGATCCGCAGCGACATCGAGGCCGGACGCTTCGAATTCTCGATCGCGCTTGAAGACGTGCACATGAATATCGAGCGGCGTCTGACGCAACTGGTGGGCGACGCCGGCAAACGGCTGCACACCGGGCGCTCGCGCAACGACCAGGTCGCCACCGACATGCGCCTTTATGTACGCGGCGCCATCGATGACATCAGCGCTGCGCTCGAGGCTGTGCAGATCAGCCTGCTCGATCAGGCAGAAGCCCACAGCGACACGGTCATGCCTGGCTTCACCCACCTGCAGGTGGCCCAGCCCGTCACCTTTGGGCACCACCTGCTGGCCTACGTGGAAATGTTCGCGCGCGACAGCGAGCGCCTGGGCGACGCCAGGCACCGTGTCAATCGTCTGCCGCTTGGCGCCGCAGCGCTCGCCGGCACCTCGTTTCCGATCGATCGGCAAGCGGTCGCCAGAACACTCGGCTTTGAAGGCGTGTGCCGCAATTCGCTCGATGCCGTGTCGGACCGCGACTTTGCCATCGAATTTCTGGCGGCGGCGAGTCTGATCATGATCCACATCTCGCGCCTGTCCGAAGAGCTGATCCTGTGGATGAATCCGCGCTTTGCTTTCATCGACCTGCCCGACCGGTTCTGCACCGGGTCGTCGATCATGCCGCAAAAGAAGAATCCCGACGTGCCGGAACTGGCGCGCGGCAAGACCGGCCGGGTTGCCGGTCATCTGGTCGGACTGTTGATGCTGATGAAGGCCCAGCCACTGGCCTACAACAAGGATAACCAGGAGGACAAGGAGCCGCTGTTCGACACCATCGACACGGTGCTGACCACGCTACGCATCTTTACCGACCTGATTGCAGGCATCGTGGTCAAGCCAGAGGCCATGCGATTCGCCGTGGGCGAGGGCTTTGCGACCGCAACCGACCTGGCCGACTACCTGGTGCGTGCCGGGTTGCCGTTTCGCGACGCGCACGAGGTCTCGGCCCGGGCGGTCCGGATCTGTGTGGAACGCGCGCTCAAGCTGTCAGAACTGACCCTTGAGGAGCTCAAGAGCCTGTCACCGGTGATCGGCGACGATGTGTTGCAGGCCCTGACCCTTGAGGGCTCGCTTGCGGCGCGTGCTCATCTCGGTGGCACCGCGCCGCAACAGGTTCGCTCTGAAATTGCTTGGCAGCGCGAGCGACTGCGGGCACGATAGGCGGATTGCGCCCAAGGGCTATCAACCTGCAGCACCCGCGCCCGGGCCCGCTGGACAAAAAAGAGGCATATGGAGCGTATCGGGAAGTACATCGTCTCGCGCGTGTTGGGCGAAGGCGCAACCAGTCTTGTCTATCTCGCCCGCGATCCCTTCACCAACCGTGATGTCGCGGTCAAAGTGGTCAAACCCGAGGTTCTGAAGGATCCGGAGCAGGGCCACATCTTCAAACGCCTGTTCGTCATCGAGGCGTCCCTGGCCGGACGTCTGACGCATCCGCACATCGCGGCCATTCTCGACGCCGTCAACGACGGAGAGAATCCCTATCTGGTGGTCGAGTACGTGCCGGGCGGCACACTCGAGCCGTATTGCGCTCCCGACCATCTCCTGACACCCGAGCGAGCCGTTGAAGTGATCTTCAAGTGCTCACGCGCACTCGAGTTCGCCCATCGCATCGGTGTCACGCATCGCGACATCAAGCCTGCCAACATCCTGATCGAGGATTCGAGCGGCGCAATCCGCGACATCAAGATCACCGATTTCGGTGCGGCACTGACTGGCTCGCAGGACATCACTGCTGTGTCGGGCATCGGCTCGCCTGCCTACATGTCACCGCAGCAGGTCAAGGATCATCCGCTTGATCACCGCACCGATATCTATTCGCTTGGCGTGGTCCTGTTCCAGCTGCTGACCGGACGCCTGCCGTTCGAGGCGAGCAACAATTTCAGCATGATCTACCAGATCGTCAACGACGACATGCCGTCTCCGACCAGTCTGCGTCCTGGCCTGCCGCCGCGCCTTGATTACATCGTCGCGCGTGCCACGCATCGCGACATCGACCAGCGCTACCAGGACTGGGCCGAGTTCTCGTTCGATCTGGCCGATCTCTATCGCGATCGCGATGCGATGCAGATGAGCGATTCTGATATCGCCGATTCCGAAAAATTCACCACGTTGCGCGAGCTCAGCTTCTTTAGGGATTTCAGCGACGTGGAACTGTGGGAAGTGGTGCGTCTGTCGCTTTGGGGCAAGCATCCGGCCGGCACCACGCTGATTCACGAAAACGAGAGCGGCGACTTCTTCTACATCCTGGCGAGCGGCCAGGCCAAGGTCATCAAGCGCGGCAAGCTTCTCAATCTGATCGAGTCGGGCGAATGCGTCGGCGACATGGCCTATCTGACCAACGCTTTAAAGGGCACACAAGCGCCGCGCACTGCTGACGTGGTCACGCTCAATCAGGCCACCACCATCAAGCTGACCCATCAAGCCTTGAGTGGTGCCTCGCAGACCTGCCGCTACCGCTTCGATCGGGCCTTCCTGAATATTCTGGTCGAGCGCCTCACGCTCGCCAATAACCGGCTGACCGCGTAGCGCCTGGCGGCTTGGGATCAGTTGCCGGCGATCTTCATCGACGACAGCAGGACCGAGCCGATGGTCTTGTTGCCACGCACCAGGGTATCGGCACCGACGGCTGCGATGTCTTCGAACATGCGTGGCAGGGAGCCCGCGATGGTGATTTCTTCGACCGGATAGGCGATCTCGCCGTTCTCGACCCAAAATCCGGTCGCGCCACGCGAATAGTCGCCCGTCACGTAGTTGACGCCTTGGCCCATGAGTTCGGTGACCAGCAGTCCGGTGCCGAGTTTCCTCAGCATTTCCTCGAAATCGTCAGCGGCTACCGTGTTGCGCGACTTGAGCAGCAGGTTGTGCGAGCCACCCGAGTTGCCGGTGCTCTGCATACCGAGCTTGCGTCCCGAATAGCACGACAGAAAGTAGCCTTCCAGCACGCCGCTTGCGACCACAGTGCGGCGCTGGGTGGCCACGCCCTCGTCATCGAACGAGGCACTGCCCATGCCTTTGACAATGAACGGGTCGTCGATGATGTCGATATGGTCGGCCAGCACCCGCTTGCCGAGCCGATCGAGCAGGAACGACGACTTGCGATAGATGGCCCCGCCGCTGGCGGCCTGGGCAAACGCGCCAAGCAGTCCGGAGGCAAGCGGCGCCTCGAACAGCACTGGCGCGTCACGTGTGGACAGCTGGCGAGCGCCAAGGCGCGCCAGGGCCCGCCGCGCTGCATAACGGCCAATCGCTTCGGGTTCGGGCAGGTCAGCGGGATCGCGCACCGACACATACCAGTCGTCACGCTGCATGCCTTGACTGTTCTTCTTGGCGCTGGCGATAGGCGCTACCGAGACACTGTGGCGCGAATATGGGTAGCCGGCCATGAAGCCGCGACTGTTGGCCGAGATGAACTGGCCTTCTTGTGCCGAAATACTGGCGCCATCACTGTTGCGCACCATGGGGCTTACGGCAAATGCTGCAGCCTCGGCGCGTTTTCCGAGCGCTGCTGCCTGCTCGGCGCTGAGCGCCCAGGGATGGTAAAGATCGAAATCCTTGGGTGCACGCTGCAACAGGCCGGCTTCCGGCAGGCCTGCTCCCTCGTCGACTGCTGTAAAGCGGGCGATCGCATACGCCGCGGCCACACTGTCTTTGAGTGCCTTGGCCGAGAAATCGGACGTGCTGGCGTTGCCGCGTTTGACGTTGAGGCCTTGGCCGATATAGACCGTGAGTGCCACACCCTTGTCGCGGTTGTGTTCGACCGTCTCCACCTCTGCGTGGCGCACATTGACCGACAGGCCGCTGCCTTCGCTGACTTCGACCGCACTGTCATCGGCTCCGATCTCGCGCGCCAGATCCGTTTCGCCGGGCAGCGACAGACCCT
>CAZZVZ010000038.1:0-14197 GCA_964657655.1 Gammaproteobacteria bacterium
CGCTGGTGCTGGAAGGCCGTCATGCGCGGCTTGTGCCGCTGACGACGGCGCACCAGCAAGCCCTGGCCGAGGCGGCCTGCGACGGCGAGCTGTGGAACCTGTGGTTCACCTCGGTGCCGAATCCTGAAGCCACGGCGGGCTATATCGCCACGGCGCTCGACATGCGCGAGCGGCTCGATGCCATGCCGTTCGTGGTGCAACGCAGGAGCGATGGCAAGATTGTCGGCAGCACGCGCTACTTCAACGTCGATCGCAGTAACCGTCGCCTTGAAATCGGCCACACCTGGTATTCGAAAAGCGCACAGCGCAGTGCCATCAACAGCGAATGCAAGCTGTTGCTGTTGCGCCATGCGTTCGAGGTGCTCGACTGCATCGCGGTCGAATTTCGTACCCACTGGATGAACCATGCGTCGCGCGCGGCAATCGCGCGCCTGGGCGCCAAGCAAGATGGTGTGTTGCGCAATCACGCCATTGGCGTGGACGGTACGCTGCGTGACACGGTGGTGTTTTCCATCACGGCGTCCGAATGGCCGACCGTGCGCTACGCGCTGATGCACGGACTGGAGCGAAAGCCATGCTGATCGATTTCTTCTTCGCGCTCAAGAAGGCCAAGGTGCCGGTTTCGATCAAGGAATTCCTGATCCTTCTCGAAGGCCTGAAGAAGGACGTGATCGATCCGTCGCTGGATGATTTCTACTATTTTTCGCGCACTGCCCTGGTCAAGGACGAGCTACACTTCGACAAGTTCGACAAGGCGTTCGGCGCCTATTTCAACGGCGCTGCTGCGGCCTTCGATGCGCGCATGGAAATCCCGGAAGACTGGCTGCTGAAAAAACTCGAACGCGAGCTGACGCCCGAGGAAAAGGCACAGATCGAAAAGCTCGGGGGCTGGGACGCGCTGATGGCGCGACTCGCCGAGCTCATGAAAGAGCAAAAGGAACGGCACGAAGGTGGCAACCGCTGGATCGGTACCGGTGGCACGTCTGCATTCGGCAACGGCGGCTACCACCCCGAGGGCATCCGAATCGGCGGCCCTTCGAGTGGCAACCGCACGGCAGTCAAGGTGTGGGAAGCACGCGCCTATCGCGACTACGACGATCAGGTTGAACTCGGCACGCGCAACATCAAGCTGGCCTTGAGAAGACTGCGCAGATTCGCGCGCGATGGCAGCGAGCTGGAACTCGATCTGCCCGACACCATCGGCTCGACCGCGCGCAACGCTGGCTGGCTCGATATCAAGATGGTGCCCGAGCGGCGCAACAACGTGAAAGTTCTGATGCTGCTCGATGTTGGCGGCACCATGGACGATCACATCGCGCGCACCGAAGAACTGTTCTCCGCCGCGCGCGCTGAATTCAAGCACATGGAGTTTTACTACTTCCACAACTGTGTCTACGAGTTCCTGTGGAAGAACAACCGGCGCCGTCATGCAGAACGCTTCCCGACCTGGGACGTGCTGCGCAAATACACACCCGACACCAAGCTGGTGCTGGTGGGCGACGCAACCATGAGTCCTTACGAAATCCTGCAGGCGGGCGGCAGCGTCGAGTACAACAACGAGGAGGCAGGTGCTGTCTGGCTGCAGCGTCTGACCGAAACCTTCCCCAAGTTCGTCTGGCTCAACCCCGAGCCCGAATCACTCTGGCAGTACCGTCAGTCGATTGCAGTCATCCAGCAGATCGTGCGCCAGAAGATGTATCCGATCACGCTCGACGGGCTGGAACGCGCCATGCGCACGCTGGCCAAGTAGCTGGTAGCGAAACATCGCGTTACAAGGCTGCCTTTTCGTTCGGGAATCTTTTCGTCGATATTGCTCTAACGGGAATGGCGCCTGGTCGCGCCTTTACAGGAGCCCAAAATGAATCCCCTCGATCAGCCGGTACGTCGGCCGATGCATCCCCTGGTCGCAGCCGCTGCCGTTGGCATCATCGCCCTGTCTGCGGTCGGCATCTCGGTTTTGCTGTACAACCGCTCGAACGCCCAGACAGCCAATCCGCCCCTGGTCGCCAGCACTGAGGCGAGCGCTTCTGCGCCCGCTGCGGGCACCGTTCCGCCGCCGCCTGCGGGCTACGACAACACCGCGCCGCTGGCCGGCTCGACTGCGCCGGCGGGCAGCGCCACAGCCGCGGTCGCTCAAGGTACTGGCACGACGGTTCCGGTCGATGCCAACGGCGCGCCATTGGGCGCCGACGTGGTCCCGCCGGGTGCGCCGTTGCCGCCGGCGCCTGGCATGGCGCAGGCAGCACCCGCGCCATGCGTGGACTGCGCCACGGTGGTGGCTGAACGTCCCATCACGGTACAAGGACGCGGCACCGGCCTGGGTGCGGTCGGCGGCGGTGTCGCCGGCGGCCTGATCGGCAACACTATCGGGCATGGGCGCGGCAATGTCGCCATGACGCTGATCGGCGCTGCAGGCGGCGCGCTGGCTGGCAACGCCATTGAGGAGCATGCGCGCAGCCGCACGGAATACCAGATGACAGTGCGTTTTCCCGATGGTCACGAGAAAAGCTACGTGCACACCCAGCCGTGGGGCTACCAGGTGGGTCAGACGGTCAGAGTCGAGCGCGGCCGGATCCTGGCGTTCAACCAGCCGGTCCGCTGACCGCGAGCGGTCCGCAGCGCAGCCAGGGCGGGCGGCCTGCGGGTGCGCCTAGAAGTCGTGCGCAGGAGCGACCTTGAGCACTTCCTCGATGGTCGTCACGCCCTGCGCCACCTTCATGGCGCCTGACACTCGCAGTGTGCGCATGCCCTGGCGGATGCCCTGCTGTCGCAAGGCTTCGATGCTCGGACTGACATTGATCAGTTTCTTGATTTCAGAGGTCACCTCGAGCATCTCGTAGATGCCGGTGCGACCCCGGTAACCCGTCATGCGGCACTCGAGACAGCCCACGGGCCTGTAGACCTGGGCCGGCCGCTCTGCAGTCCATGGCGCAATCATCAGATCCCAGGTCTCCTTGTTGAGCGTCTCGGCCACTTCCTTGCAGTGCGGGCAGAGAATGCGCACCAGACGCTGCGCCATGATGCCAAGGATGGTGGCATTGAGCAGATAAGGAGGGACACCCAGTTCCAGCAGCCGTGTCAGCGCTGAAGGGGCATCGTTGGTGTGAACCGTAGAGAACACCAGGTGACCGGTGAGTGCGGCCTGCACCGCCATTTCCGCCGTCTCGTAATCGCGCACCTCGCCCACCATGATGATGTCGGGGTCCTGACGCATCAGTGCGCGCACACCGTCGGCGAAGCCCAGGTCGATGTTGGTCTGGACCTGCATCTGGTTGAACGAATTCTCGACCATCTCGATCGGATCTTCGATGGTGCACACGTTGACCTCTTCGGTCGCGAGCGTCTTGAGTGTCGAATACAGCGTGGTGGTCTTGCCCGAGCCAGTCGGCCCGGTCACGAGAATGATGCCGTAGGGACGGCTGGTCATGTAGTTCCAGCGCTTAGAATCCTCGTCTGAAAAACCGAGCTCACCGAAGTCCTTGACCACCACGTCCGGATCGAAGATCCGCATCACCAGTTTCTCGCCAAACGCGGTCGGCAGGGTCGACAGGCGCAACTCGACTTCGTTACCTTCGAAGGTGCGGGTCTTGATGCGACCATCCTGCGGACGGCGCTTTTCGACCACGTCCATACGCCCGAGAAGCTTGATACGGCTGGTCATGGCCGACAGCACACCTCCTGGCACCTGGTACACCTGGTGCAGCACGCCATCAATGCGAAAACGCACCACGCCCTGATCGCGACGCGGCTCGAGATGAATATCGGAGGCGCGCTGATCGAACGCGTACTGCCACAGCCAGTCGACGATCTGCACGATGTGCGCATCGTTGGAATCGAACTGGCGTCCGGCCGACTTGACGTTGCCGAGTTCGACCAGCTGCTCGAAGCTGTTCTGCGCTGACGCCCCACCCTTGGCGGCAGCGCCTTTAACCGAGCGCGCCAGCGAGAAAAACTCGGCGATGAAGCGCGGCAGGTCTGCCGGGTTTGCGACCACCCGCTTGATCGGGCGGCGCAAAATGCGCTCCATCTCGGGTAACCATTCGGTGGCAAGCGGCTCGCTGGTCGCAATCACCACTTCCTTTGGCGTGACGTCAATCGGCAGGATGCGAAAGCGATTGGCATAAGACGACGACATCAGGTCCGCGATGCGCGAGAAATCGACCTTGAGCGGGTCGATATGCACGTACGGCAGGCCAACCCGCTTGGCAAGCCATTCAGACAGCGGCTCGAGCGACAGCAGCCGGTGCGGCGGCAGCTGCGACTTCATCTTGAGATCGGCAATCGTGATCAGCGGATGCTGATCGGCACGTGTCTTTGCTGCAGCGCCAAAGAATTCCTTGGATTGCTCGGCCGTGACAATGCCGTCTTCGCGCAACCACGCTGCCACCTGCTTCATGGTCAGAAGTCCCGATGGCGCGGACGAGCCGGTCTTGGGAGTCACGACAGCAGAATTCATAGTTCTCCGGGAATGCTCGATTGACGACACGCCAGCATGCACGCCCAGTATAAGACACCCGGCCAGTCAGGTTTTGCTTACATTTTGAAAGCGTCGGGACTAAAGCGCAAAACCGACTTGAGGCCGCTCACCCACGGCGTGGCGGCAAGACCGCAGCGTTGTTCGATCACCTCTGCTGCGTCATAGAGCGTCGCCCAGGGCACGTCGAGCACTGGCCCCTTGAAGGCCAGCACCACGCGGTTGCCGGCGTGCACTTCGGGCAAAGCCACCACTCGCCCTTCGAATGCGCTGCCAATCGCCTGGAAATTCCTGCGAAAACTCGGATGGTCCCCGAATAGGTTGACACTCATCACACCGGGGCTGCGCAGCGCGCGCTGGCAATCGCGGTAGAACTCCTCGCTCTCAAGGACCGGACCGCTGGCTGCGGCATCGTATAGATCGACCTGCAGCCAGTCGACGCTCTTGCGCCTGGCCGGATGCGAGATGACCGAGGCTGCGTCTTCGCAGATGATGCTCAGACGTTCGTCTTCACGCGGCAGCTTGAACATGCTGTGCGCGGCCATGATGACGTCTTCACTCAGTTCCACTGCGGTGACGCGCGTGTGCGGCAGCTGGCGATAGCAAAACTTGGTCAGCGCCGCGGCACCCAGGCCGAGCTGCATCACGTGTTCCGGGTGATCGATGAAAAGCCACGGCGCCATCATCTGCTGGGCGTACTCCAGCTCGATGGCGTCGGGTTTGCGAAGCCGCATGGCGCCTTGCACCCACTCGGTGCCAAAGTGCAGGAAACGCACGCCGTCTTCTTCCGAGAAAGTGACCGGCGCCATGCGCTGCGCGCGCCGCCCGCGTTTGGCCACGGGCAGCTTCACCTAGCTAGGCCTGAGCCGACAGCAGGAGACTATTCAGGCGCTTGACGAACTCGGCCGGGTTTTCCAGCTGGCCGCCTTCAGCCAGCAGTGCCTGGTCGAACAGCACGCGGCTCCAGTCGGCGAAATTCGAGGACGCAGCATCAAGGCGCGACACCAGCGGATGATGCGGGTTGATCTCGAGAATCGGCTTGGCGTCGGGGGCCTTCTGGCCGGCGGCCTTGAGCATGCGCGCCAGGTGACCGCTGATGTCGCCATCTTCGGTGACCAGGCAGGCCGGCGAGTCGGTCAGACGGAAGGTCACGCGCACCGCCTTGACGCTGTCGCCCAGCGCCTCCTTGATCTTGTCGGTCAAAGGCGTGAGATTGGAGGCTTCTTCATCGAGCGCCTTCTTTTCTGCCTCGTCTTCCAGCTGGCCCAGATCGAGACCGCCCTTGGCGATACTTTGCAGCGGCTTGCCTTCAAACTCGTGCAGGAAGCTCAGCATCCATTCGTCGACCCGGTCCGACAGCACCAGCACTTCGACACCCTTCTTCCTGAAAATCTCCAGATGCGGGCTATGGCTCGCGGCCGCAAACGATTCGCCGGTCACGTAGTAGATCGCCTTCTGGCCTTCCTTCATGCGCTCGACATAGGCCGCGAGCGACACATTGGGCTCGCCATCGCTTGCTGCGGTGCTGGCAAAGCGTGCCAGCTTGGCGATGCGTTCGCGGTTGGCGCTGTCTTCGCCGATGCCTTCTTTGAGGACCTGACCGAATTCCTTCCAGAAAACGGCGTACTTGTCGGCCTCATTGGCGGCCAGATCTTCCAGCATCGACAGGACCTTCTTGGTGCAGCCTTCGCGGATCGCCTTGACGTCGCGGCTTTCCTGCAGGATTTCACGCGATACGTTGAGCGGCAGATCGTTGGAATCAATCACGCCGCGCACAAAGCGCAGATACGACGGCATCAGCTGTTCGGCGTTCTCCATGATGAAGACCCGCTTCACGTAGAGCTTGATGCCACTATGACGCTCGCGGTCCCACATGTCGAACGGCGCGCGGGCAGGCAGGTACAGCAGCTGGGTGTATTCGCTGCGACCTTCCACTTTGCCGTGGGTCCAGGCCAGGGGCGCCTCGTAGTCATGCGTCAGGTGCTTGTAGAACTCGATGTACTGCTCATCGCTGATGTCGGACTTGGCGCGGGTCCACAGCGCACTCGCCTGATTGACACTCTCAAACTCGCCGTCGCTGACCTGCTCCTTCTTCTCCTCGTCCCAGCGCTCCTTGGCCATCTCGATCGGCAGCGAGATGTGGTCCGAGTACTTGAGCAGAATCGATTTCAGGTGCCAGCCTGACAGCAGCTCGTCCTCATCGGCACGCAGGTGCAAGGTGACCTCGGTACCGCGCTCTGGCTTGTCGATGGTCTGTACCGTGAATTCGCCGGCACCTTCACTTTCCCATTCGACCCCTTCACTGGCAGGCAGCCCGGCGCGGCGCGAACGTACCGTGACGCGGTCGGCCACGATGAAGGCGGAGTAGAAGCCGACGCCAAACTGGCCGATCAGCGCCGCGTCCTTTTGTTCGTCACCCGACAGCTTGGAGAAAAACTCGCGCGTGCCGGACTTGGCGATGGTGCCGAGGTGCTCGACTGCCTCGGCCTCAGACATGCCGATGCCGTTATCCGAAATCGTGATGGTGCGGGCCGCCTTGTCGAGTGACACGCGAATCTTGAGCTCGCTGTCGTTCTCGTACAGTTCGGGGCGGTTGAGCGCCTCGAAGCGCAGCTTGTCTGCCGCGTCCGAAGCGTTCGAAATCAGCTCCCGCAGGAAGATTTCCTTGTTGCTGTACAAGGAATGAATCATCAGATGCAGTAACTGCTTGACCTCTGCTTGAAAGCCAAGTGTCTCTTTTTGCGCGCCCATCAGGCTCTCCTATTTAAGATTATCCTGCCCTAAATTGGGCCCTTGCCGGCTGGTTTCAAGTCCCGTCACAGCATTGGCCACGCTTATGACTGGGCCGGCGCCGGGCGCACGGCCTGCAGACGCGCCGGCTTGAATTTGGCGCCCACCGTGCGGCCTTTTCGGGCACGCTTGCCGATATAGGCCTCGAGCGCGGCGCCCGACAGCAACTGGATCGCCTCCTTGCCGCCTCGACCCGGTCCTGCGACGTAGACCCCAGACGGCGACAGCGGGATGCTCTGCAGCAGTTTTTCGGGGCCGTCGAGCTCCTGCAGGATCACGCCGCGACCGCCGCCCGCCAGCATGCGGATCTCAGGTGCTGCGAACACCAGCAGGCGCGCACCAGACGACAGGCAGGCGATCAGCGTGTCGCGTTTCAGATCGATCGGGGCCGGTGCCAGTGGCTCTTCCTTGTCATCGAGTGTGAAGAAGGTCTTGCCGGCGCGCACGCGACTGAACATATCTCCCAGACGGCAGACGAAGCCGTTGCCGCCACTGCTTGACATCAGCAGTGGCAGGTCTTGCGGACCGGCGATGAAATGCACGATGCGCGTGCCGCTTTCGACGTCGACCAGGGAAGTGACCGGCACGCCATCGCCACGTCCGCCGGGCAATTGCGAGACCAAGATGGAATAGACCCGGCCGTTGCTGCCAAGGCACACCAGCGAATCGATACTGCGGCACTCGAACACGGCATAGGCGCGGTCGCCCGCCTTGTAACGCATCTGGCTGGCATCGTGCCCATGACCGGTGCGCGCTCTGAGCCAGCCCTTTTCAGAAACGATGACAGACACCGGTTCATCGCTGACCTTGAGCTCGGCGACAGTGCGCTTTTCCTCCTGGATCAGGGTGCGGCGTGGATCGCCGAAGGCCTTGGCGTCCGCCTCGATCTCCTTGATGATGAGCCGGCGCATGGCGCTCGGGCTGTCCAGCAGTTCACGAAGCTTTGCCTTTTCGTCCTTTAACTCAGCGAGCTCTTTCTCGAGGCGGATGCCTTCAAGGCGCGCCAGCTGGCGCAGCCGGATTTCAAGGATGTCCTCGGCCTGGCGCTCGCTCAGGCCGAAGGCCTCGATCAGGGCAGGCTTTGGCTCATCAGAAGCACGAATGATGGCAATCACACGATCAATCTGCAGATAGACGATGAGGCGCCCCTGCAGCACGTGCATGCGATCTTCCACATGCGAGAGCCGATGGCCTGTGCGCCGCGTGACGGCAACGAAACGCCCCTCGACCCATTCGCTCAGAATCTCGAGCAGATTTTTCTGGCGTGGACGACCATCGAGCCCGACCATCACAAGATTGGCCGGCACGCCGGTTTCGAGGCTGGTGTGCGCCAGCAAGGTGTTGACGAATTCAGTCGGGTCGATGGTGCGCGACCTGGGCTCGAACACCAGACGCACCGCTGCCTCCTTGCCCGACTCGTCGCGCATCTGGTCGAGCACGGCAAGCACGGTCTGTTTCAACTGCACCTGTTCGGCACTCAAGGCCTTCTTGCCGAGCCGCACCTTGGGATTGGTGAGCTCCTCGATTTCTTCGCCAATGCGCTTGCACGAGACGCCAGGTGGCAGCTCCTGGATCACCACCTGCCATTGACCGCGCGCCAGCTCTTCGATCTGGTAGCGGGCGCGCACCTTGAGCGAACCGCGACCGGTCTGATACAGATCAGCGATTTCCTTGTGCGACGAAATGATCTGGCCGCCGCCCGGAAAATCCGGGCCCTCGATATGTTCCAGCAGATGTTCGAGCCTGGCTTTTTCGCCCAGCTTGATGAGGGCGACCGTGGCTGCTGCGACTTCGGTCAGGTTGTGCGACGGAATCTCGGTCGCAAGCCCCACCGCGATGCCCGAGGCACCATTTAGCAGCACCATCGGCAAACGCGCCGGCAACAGCCTGGGTTCGCGCGTCGAGCCTTCGTAATTGGGCATGAAGTCGACCGTGCCCTGATCGATCTCATCGAGCAGCAGGCGCGCAATCGGTGCCAGGCGCGCTTCCGTATACCGCATCGCGGCTGCGCCATCGCCATCGCGCGAACCGAAATTGCCCTGTCCATCGATCAGCGGATAGCGCAGCGAGAAATCCTGCGCCAGGCGCACCAGCGCGTCGTAGGCACTCTGGTCGCCGTGCGGGTGGAACTTGCCGAGCACATCGCCGACCACCCGTGCCGACTTGACCGGCTTGGCGCCATTGGCCCCTGTGAAGTCGAGCCCCATCTCGTGCATCGAGTAGAGGATGCGCCGCTGCACCGGCTTTTGTCCGTCATTGACATCAGGCAGCGCCCGTCCCTTGACCACCGACACGGCGTAGTCGAGGTAGGCGCGCTCGGCGTAATTGCCAAGCGATAGCACGTCGCCGTCAAACGATTCTGTGGTACTCACGGGATGTTCTTGATGCTGACGGTATCAGCGATACCTTCTGGAATGATGAGTGGTGCGTACTCGCCGGTGATCGATTCTGGCATGTTGCGCCGCGCCGGCAGGATGATATGCATGCGACCGGTATTGAGATACGGCGAGCGCGTCGGCTGATAAAAAGCAAGGAACTGCTGCACCACCTTGACGTAGCTGACGGTCTCGGGAAACGGCGGAATCGCATTGTTGAAACGCTTGACCGAGTTTTCGCCGGCATTGTATGCAGCCAGAGCCAATGGCAGGTTGCCGAACATGGCGCGCAGATCCTTCATGTAGCGCGCCCCGATGCGCAGATTGGTCTGCGGCTCGCACAGTTTCTGCGCGACCGTCTTGTGCCGGTCGGCACTCAGACCGTAGCGCTCGGCGGTCTCGGGCAGCACCTGCATCAGGCCGACCGCACCCTTGGATGAGATCGCATCCGGCTCGAACCCCGACTCAACTGCGATGATCGATTTGAGCAGCGCCGGATCCTGGCCCTGTTCCCTCGCGACACTTGCGATCAGCGGTTCGAACCTGGCCACATTGGGCTGCTCGACGACACGCTGAAACAGCCGCGTCTGCATCAGCGCAGCGTCCGCCACCGGGGTCGTGGCGCGCTTGACATCGTTGGGATGCTCGCCCTCGCGGAAGAACAGGGTATAGCGCGCGTCGACCGCCTCGGTCGAAAAATGCGTGACCCCCTGCTCGTCGACGAACCCGTAGATGTCGGCGCGTGCAGCGCTCGCCCCTAGCGTCAGCAGCAGGCCCGCGGCACGCAAAAATCGCAACGCCACGCTAGACATCGGCCTCGACCTCGTTGCCATGCTCTTCGAGCCACGCCCTGCGCGCGCCTGCTTCACCTTTGCCCATCAGCATGGTCATGCGCGCCACGGTCGCATCGAAATCAAGCGCGCCAAGCGCGACCGGTTGCAGACGCCGCGTATCAGGGTTCATGGTGGTGTCCCACAGCTGCTCGGCGCTCATCTCGCCCAGCCCCTTGAAACGCGAGATGGTCCAGGCGCCGTCTCGCATGCCGTCAGCGCGCAGCTTGTCCTGGATCGCTGCCAGTTCGCCATCATCGAGCGCGTAGAGTTTTTGCGCCGCACGCTTGCCGCGTGCGGGTGCATCGACGCGATACAGCGGCGGCCGCGCCACGTGGATGTGACCGGCGTCAACCAGCTTTGAAAAATGACGAAAGAAGAGCGTCAGCAGCAGCACCTGGATGTGCGCGCCATCGACATCGGCGTCAGCCAGGATGCAGATTTTGCCGTAGCGCAGTCCGCTCAGATCGGCGTTGCCATCACTGCTGTGCGGATCAACGCCAATGGCGACTGCGATATCGTGAATCTCGTTGTTGGCAAACAGCCGGTCGCGATCGGTCTCCCAGGCATTGAGCACCTTGCCGCGCAGTGGCAAGATGGCCTGGAACACCTTGTCGCGACCCATCTTGGCTGAGCCGCCGGCCGAATCACCCTCAACCAGGAACAACTCGTTGCGCGCCAGTTCGGTTGATTCGCAATCGGTCAGCTTGCCAGGCAAGACGGCCACGCCCGATCCTTTACGCTTTTCGACCTTCTGCACGGAACGCTGGCGCGCCTGGGCCTGGCGAATCACCAGATCAGCCAGCTTCTTGCCCTGGTCGACGTGCTGATTGAGCCAGAGCTCAAGACCGGGACGGCTGTAGCCCGACACCAGACGGACTGCATCGCGACTGTTGAGGCGCTCCTTGATTTGGCCCTGAAACTGGGGATCGAGAACCTTGGCCGAAAGCACGAACGAGACGCGCGCGAACACGTCTTCCGCCAGCAGGCGCACGCCCTTGGGCAACAGGCCGTGGTGATCGATGAAGCTTTTCACGGCGGTGAAAAGTCCATCGCGCAGGCCCGCCTCGTGGGTGCCGCCGGCCGGGGTCGGGATCAAGTTGACGTAGGACTCGCGCAACAGCGCACCGCTCTCGCTCCAGACCACCACCCAGGCTGCGCCCTCACCGTCGGCGAATCCATCGCTGCCCGAAGAGTACTGCGAACCTTCATAGAGAGGGATGAGCGGCTCGCCAGCGCCATGATCTCCAGCCAGGCCCTCGAGCAGGTAGCCGCGCAGGCCGTCCTGGTACAGCCAGGTCTGCGACTCACCGCTCTTTTCAACGTGCAAGGTGACCCGCACACCTGGCAACAGCACTGCCTTGCTGCGCAGCAGGCGCACCAGGTCGTCGCGATTGATCACCGGCGAATCAAAATACATCGGGTTGGGTAACACGGTGATCCGCGTGCCGCTCCGCTGCTCGCTCTTGGCAAGGTTGTCCGACTTGAGCGGCTCTTTGACATCACCGTTGGAAAACACGATGCGGTGGCGCTTGTGATCGCGAAACACCACGACTTCAAGGCGCGTCGATAGTGCGTTGGTGACGGACACGCCAACACCATGCAGGCCACCAGAAAAATTGTAGGCACCGCCCGCGCCCTTGTCGAACTTGCCGCCGGCGTGCAACCTGGTGAACACGATTTCAACCACCGGCACACCCTCTTCAGGATGCACACCGACCGGGATGCCGCGCCCGTCGTCATCGACCGTCATGCTGCCGTCGGCATGGATGGTCACATCGATGCGGCTGGCGTGACCGCCCAGGCCCTCGTCGGCAGCGTTATCGATCACCTCCTGCACGATGTGCAACGGATTTTCGGTGCGCGTATACATGCCCGGGCGCTGCTTGACCGGCTCGAGTCCCTTCAAGACCCGGATCGAGGCTTCCGAGTACTCAGCGGCGGTGTTCTTCTTGGCTAAGGCCATCGATTCAATCGCAAGAAATTACAGTGTCTGGGGACAGGTCAACAGAACCCGGAGTTATCCCCAGATGCTGTGGACAAAGACCGTCTGAAAATGCCAAAAGGGGCGCCCACTCTGGGTTTTGGCGACGCGCCCAAAAAATTGGCACGAGACCCCGGAATCGAGACCGCTGGACGCGCGTTGCCGCGTCTTTCGCGGGCGCAGCATCATTTTCGGCATGGCTGCTATTTTACCTGCTTCAACAGGGCCGCCGAACTGACGCCTAGCCGGCGTTGCGCAGTTCCAGCTCTTCCCAGCGGGCCAGCGCATGGTTGAGCTGGCGCTCGGCATCCTGGCTGCGCTGCGCAATCTTTTTGGCCTCGTCGGCACCGGCGCGGTACGCGGCCGGATCTGCCAGCAGCGCCGCTACCGCTGCGACTTCCTGTTCCAGCATGGCGATGCGCTCGGGCAATTCCGCCAGCTCGCGCTGTTCCTTGAACGACAGGCGCGACTTGGGTCTGGCGGCAGCGCTGGCCTGCGGCGCGACAGCAGCACTCGATGCAGCAGCATCCTTGCGGGCTTTTGGCGTGTTGCCATCCTTCGCAGCGCGTGCCGGCTGAACTCCCGAGGCCAGCACAGCTGCCTCGCCCTTCATGCGCAGCCAGTCGGAGTAGCCTCCAACCGATTCGCGCCAGTGGCCATCTCCCTCATAGGCCAGTGTCTGCGTGACCACCTGGTCGAGAAAGCGACGATCGTGACTGACCAGGAACACGGTGCCTGCAAACTGCTCAAGAAGTTCCTCGAGCAGCTCCAGCGTTTCGACATCCAGGTCATTGGTCGGCTCATCGAGCACCAGCACGTTGGCGGGCCGCGCAAACAGACGCGCCAGCAGCAGCCTGTTGCGTTCTCCCCCTGAAAGGCTCTTGACCGGCGAGCGGGCACGCTCGGGCGCGAACAGGAAATCGCCCAGATAGCTCATGACGTGTTTTCTCTGGCCGCCGACCTCGACCCATTCGCTGCCAGGACTGATGGTATCGGCGAGCGACTTCTCGAGATCAAGCTGGCTGCGCATCTGGTCGAAATAAGCGACCTGGAGGTTGGTCCCCTGGCGTACCGTGCCGGCATCCGGCTCGAGCTGGCCGAGCAACAGTTTCAGCAAGGTGGTCTTACCTGCGCCATTCGGACCGATCAGGCCGACCTTGTCGCCGCGCATCACCGTCGCACTGCAGTGACTCACGATCACTTTGTCGCCATAGCGTTTTGAAACATCGCTGAGCTCCGCCACCAGTTTGCCCGAGCGTTCCGCAACATCGACGGCAAGGTTGACCGAGCCCTGGCGGTCACGACGCTCGAAACGTTCGCGTCGCAATTGCTCAAGGCGCCTGACACGCCCTTCGTTTCTAGTGCGGCGCGCCTTGATGCCTTGACGGATCCAGACCTCTTCTTGCGCCAGCATCTTGTCAAAGCGCGCATTGGCCAGCCGTTCGGACTCGAGCTCGTCGTCTTTCCTTGCCTGATAGGCGGCAAAGTTGCCGGGGTAGCTGCGCAGTTCACCACGGTCGAGTTCGACAATCCGGGTCGCCACTTCATCGAGAAAAGTGCGGTCATGGGTAATGAAAAAGACCGTACCGCGCAGATCCTTCAGCAATCCTTCGAGCCACAGAATGGTATCGACGTCGAGATGGTTGGTCGGCTCGTCGAGCAGCAGCAGATCAGGATCTGCCACCAGCGCCCGCGCCAGCGCGACGCGCTTGCGCTGGCCGCCCGAGAGTGTCGAGACCATCAC
>CAZZVZ010000039.1:0-9228 GCA_964657655.1 Gammaproteobacteria bacterium
GAAACTGCAAACTGCATTTTTTGACGTCGTCAATGGCAAGAGTCCCAAGTATCAGCACTGGTTGACCAAGGTCTAGGAGACAAACGTGAACGACCCCGTGAAAGAGCCGTTGCACGTCATGCTAGGTGCAACTGATTTGCCCGCCTTCTGCCCCAACCCGGCAATGCCGTTGTGGAATCACCATCCCAAGGTTTACCTCGACGTCACCAAGACGGGCGTGGCCATGTGCCCCTACTGCGGCACTGAATACCGGCTCAAGCCCGGCACGGTGGTTCACGGCCACTAGCAGAGCGCCGTGCAGCCACCGGCTCGGGCAATCACCAGGATCCTCGTCATTGCCCCGAACTGGATCGGTGATGCCCTGATGGCGTTGCCGCTTCTGGCGAGTCTCAAACAGCATTTTGCTCAAAGCCACATGACGCTGCTGGCGCCCGCTGCGGTGGCCGAGCTGCTGTCGAAGAGCCCTCTGATCGATCAGACGATTGCCACACCATGGCCACATGGCGGCCTGCAGCTGCGCGCGCGCCTTGCGCTGGCCCGGCAGCTCAGGCGCGAGCGCTTCGACACGGCGCTGATCCTGCCCAACAGTGCCAAGTCTGCGCTGGTGCCTTATCTCGCAGGAATCGCGCAGCGGGTCGGCTACCTCGGTGAGAGTCGTCGCTTTTTGCTGAGTGCGTGGCTTGCCAATCCAAAGCGCGACATTGCGATGGTGCAGCGCTATCTGGCGCTCGGCCAGCTGCTGGGCATGGCGGTCGGGCAAGTCCCGCCTGCAACACTCAATGTCGACGCGACGGAGGTGAGCCTGATCAAGACGCGCCTGGGCCTTGATCAGGCCAGACCGCTGGTGGTGTTTTGTCCGGGTGCAGAGTACGGTCCTGCAAAACGCTGGCCGGCACGCCACTTCGCCAGGCTGTCCGAACTGATCAGCGCAGCCTTTCCTTCAGTGCAACTGGTCGCGGCTGGTGCCCAGGGCGATTTCGCGGGCTGCGAGGAGATCCTCGGGGCCACCCGTACCCCGGTCCTGAATCTGGCCGGCAGGACCAGTATTTCCGAAGTCACCGCGCTGCTTGCCGGCGCAACCCTTGTGGTCAGCAACGATTCGGGCCTGATGCACATCGCCGCAAGCCTCGATCGACCGCTGGTCGCGCTCTACGGTTCGACCGACCCGCGCCATACGCCACCGGGCGCCGCGGGCGCCCGGGTGTTGTGGCTGCATATCTCCTGCAGCCCCTGTTTTGCGCGCGTGTGCCCGCTCGGTCATATGAACTGTCTGGTGGAAATGACTCCCGAGTCTGTTTTTGCCGCGATTCCCTCTGGCGCTTTACACTAGCGCCATGTCACACACCCGGACCCTGTTTGCGACCGCCGAAGACGCCGAGCAGGCCTTCTTTGAAGCGCTGGAGCAGGCCAACCTCGAAGCGCTGATGGAGTTGTGGTCAGAAGACGACGAAATCGTCTGTGTCCACCCAGGTGGCCCGCGTCTGATCGGCCATGCAGCCGTGAGGGCCGGATGGAAGGCCCTGTTTGCCAACGGACCGGTGCACGCCCGCCCGGCACAACTGCAAGTCGCGACCGGGCCGATGGTGTCGATCCATTCGCTTATCGAGCAGGTGATGGTGACCCATCAAGGCAAGCACGCCGTCGTCAATGTGTTTGCCACCAATATCTACTTCAAGGGGCCACAAGGCTGGCGCCTGGTGCTGCACCATGCATCCCTCGCCCCCCAGGAAACGGCGCTGGCGAGCATGACGGCATCGAGCATGCTTCATTAGTGATGTGCGCCACTGGCCGCCGGGCAGAGCGCTGCCGTATTCAAATAGGGTTGTGCAGCTTCATGGCGGAGCCACGTGATGGATGAGATGGTGCGAGCAGCGCTCGCCAAATGGCCTAATGTTCCCGACTGCTACGGCTGGCTGGCACTTGACCAGCGCGGCCAGTGGCGGCTCGGAGAAGAACGTCAGGCCATCACGAACCCATCGATGAACAGCTTCATCGCGCGCAACTACGATCACGATGCGCGTGGCCGCTGGCTGTTCCAGAACGGGCCTCAGCGCGTGTTCGTCCAGCTCGACTACACCCCCTGGGTGTGGCGCCTGGTCCCCGATCGCACCGGGCTCGCCCTGACCAACCACGTCGGGCAGCAGCTGGCGGCGCCCGACTCGACCTGGCTTGATGAACAGGGCCGCTTTTTGATCGAGGCGGGCAACATGATCGGCGTGCTGCACGATCACGATGCGGCGGCGTGGCTCGATCTGCTGGTCGATGATCAGATGCGTGCATTCGAGGGCGACCAGCTGGCAGAAGCGCTTGAGCTGCTCGTTAAGGGCGAGACGCCAGGTATTTTGCTGGCGTGGCCACACGGCGCGCCGATCCGTCTGCGCGCTATCGATAGCCAGACAGTCGCAGACCGTTTTGGATTCGATCCGTCTCCGAATCCGGATCCGAACTGATCGAGCCGAACTGCGACGAGGCGGTAAAGCTAAAGCCCGCGCGTGCGCCATTTTCCTTCTTGTCTTGCTTGTCCTGCGTCAACTGCGCCTGTAGATCGCGCAGCCGGGCATCAATCTTCGAGAGTTCATAAAAATCGCCGTCTCCGTTGCGGCGCGCAATCTGAAGCTGTTCGACGGCCGCCGACAGACTGCCTCTCAGAACATAATTTTCGGCCATCGCCTTGTGCTCCAGCATCGGCTCATTCTTGAGCGCGTAATCCCTGGCAAGCAGTTCGTAAAGCAGCGGCTCAGCGGCATAGAGCGCCAGCTGATCATGCAAGAAGGCGATTCCGTCGTCGAGCCGTCCGGCTGCCTGGAGCGCCTCGGCGTAATGCGCAATCAGGGCGCGCGACTGCGGGAACGCGCCATGGGCCTCCTGGGCCAGCTTGACGGCACCCTCGGCATCGTCGTTGGCAAGTGCGATGGCGATACGCTGCGAAGCGATCAGTTCGCAGGGTTCCTTCAGCGCCTTCGCGGCCAGCTCGATCTGTCGCGCTGCTTCCTTGTTGTCGTGCTGTTTGAGCAGCACCAGCGAAAGACCGTAATGAACTGCGGCCTCGCTCGGGTAGCTCTTGCTGTGCAGCTGACCGATAAAGGCCGATTTGCTGTCGCTCAAGCCCTGCACGGTTTCGTCCTGCAGCACTCTGAGGCGCGCACGGATCATCTGGAACTCGGGACTGTCCGGCCGCTGCGGGGTGCGATCGATGCCAAAGCGATTCTGGATGTCGGCGATCCGCTCGGTCGTCATCGGATGGTCGCGTGCCCAGTCTGGAACGCTGCCGTTCTCGTAGGGGCCCACCACATGTTCAATCTGGCCAAAGAAACTGGTCATCGACCCTGGATCAAATCCGGAATCTTTCAGAATCTTGAAGCCGACCCGGTCGGCTTCGCGTTCCGCGTCACGGCTAAAGGCCGCTTGCGAGGACACCATGTAAGTCTCGGCACCGGCGATCACCGCCAGCGGCGTACTGGCATTCTTGGACTTGATCCCGGCCAGGATGCCGACAATCACGGCGGCGAATGTGACCAGTGCCGTGCGCTTGTCATGATCCATGCCGCGTGCAATGTGATGCTGGATCACGTGACCCATCTCGTGGCTCATGACCGAGGCCAGTTCACCTTCCGTCTGGGTCGCTTCGATCAAGCCAGTATTCACGCCGATAAATCCGCCCGGCAGCGCGAAAGCATTGATATCGGTGTCCTGCACCAGGAAGAACTGAAAGCTTTGGGCATTGGGCGGCGCATTTCGGATCAGTACCTCTGCGAACCGATTGAGGTACTCGGTGCTCTCCGGATCCGCGAACACGGCGTCTTCTGCGCGCGCCTGGCGCATGATTTCCTCGCCAAGCTTTCTTTCTTGAATCGGCGACAGCTCGTCACTGGCGTTGTCGCCAAGGTTAGGCAGACGCTCGCTGGCAGCCACCACCGGAAGAGAGCCAGAAAGGAGCAGCGCGGCCAGCGCCAGAGCCGTCAGTCGGCGCCACGCCGGCACACCCGCCAAGGTCGAGTTCGAACGCATTTTGCTATGATACCCAACGCCGTTTACGGTGGCGACCGAACGCTCTTTCTGACAGATTGAAGACCCATAAAATGACATCGCCCAGCAACAGGCTGACCCATTTCGATCAGGCCGGACAAGCGCACCTGGTCGATGTCGGCGACAAGGCCCACACGACCAGAAGCGCGACTGCAACCGGCATCATCACCATGCAACCGGCCAGTCTGGCACTCATCGAGGCGGGCGACGCCAAGAAGGGCGACGTGCTCGGCGTCGCGCGGGTGGCCGCCATCCAGGGCGCCAAGCGCTGCTCGGAGCTGATCCCGCTCTGCCATCCGATCGCTTTGACGCGCATTGCCATTGAATTTGGGCTCGAGCACGAGCACTGCGCCGTGCGGCTCAGCGCGACCGTGCAATGCGTCGGCCAGACCGGTGTCGAGATGGAGGCGCTCACTGCCGTGCAGATTGGTCTTCTGACCATCTACGACATGATGAAAGCGGTTGATCGCGGCATGACCATCAACGAGGTCTGCCTGCTGCGCAAGGAAGGCGGCAAATCAGGGCTGTTCGAGCGCGAGCGCGCGACCTAGCAGCGCTTTAAGTCTGGCTGCTTTCGTGGTATTCGTCGTCGATATTGACCGCCCAGATCGCCGATTTGTCAGTGCTGCCCGAGAGAATTGCCTCGACGGCAAGACGCGCTGACAGCATCGAGTGATCCTGGTTGTTGTAGCGATGCATGCCGTTGCGGCCGATCAGAAACAGATTGGGGACGGCATCGAGGAAGGCGCGTACCTGGTCGAAGTGCTGGTACGCGCCGTAGTACCCCGGATAGGCCTTGGGCATGCGCACCACCACAGCATCGTGGCAGTCTTCCGCGCGGCCCAGACCGATCTCGCTGATTTCCTTTTTGGCCAGTTCAATCAGTGCTGCGTCATCCTCGCGCCACAGCGCATCGCCCTCGCTGCAGAAGAACTCCAGACCGATCCAGATTTTTGCCGGATCCGCGACCATATACGGACTCCAGTTGTTGAAGATCTGCACCCGTCCGACCTTGACACCGGGTTCCTGGATGTAGATCCAGTTGTCTGGCACAGATGCCCGATCAGCGAAACGATGGGCCGTCGAGCGGCTGAGCCGGTCATAGAGCAGCCCGACCGTCATGAAGTCGCGGTATTCGAGAGCAGCAGCGATCCGGCGCACGTCCTCGGGTGCAGCTGGCGCAAGCGCTGCCACCAGATCACGGATCGGCATGGTGGAGATCATGACCGACGCCGGCTGCGTCAAGGTAGTGCCATCGGACCTGGTGAGGGTCACCGACCTGACTCCATTGTCGTGCAGCTCGATCCCCGTCACAGCGCTATTCATGTGGATCGCAATTCCGGCGGCGCGCAGCATTTCAGCGACGGTTTCCCACATCTGACCGGGTCCGAACTTGGGATAGAGGAAATGCTCGATCAACGACGTCTGTTCTGCCGCCAGCGCCTGTCTCGACGTGAACAGGCGCTTGACCTGATGCATCACGGCTTTGCCGATCGACAGGCTCTTGACGCGCTGGGCACCCCACTCAGCGCTGATTGAGTCGCAGCTGCGTCCCCACACTTTCTCGGTATAGCTTTTGAAAAAGCGCAGGTACAGGCGCAGCCCGAAGCGATTGATGAAGAAGTCTTCTAGCGTCGTTTCGGGACGGCGTGGCGCAATCCGCGCCCAGAGGTAGCTCAAGCCGAACAGAGCGCAGTCCGCGAGACCGAGCTTGGCCGCCGTCTCGACGTTGAGCTTTAAGGGATAGTCGAAGAATTTTCCTGAAAATAGAATGCGCGACAGCCGGTCGCGCAGCAACATCACCTGGTTGGGGTCGCTCTTGAGCGTCGACCCGGCAACCGGCAGAGTACGACGCCTGCCCTGGTAGGCGAGCATGGCGGTGTTGCCCTCCATCTTGAGTGAATGAGGCTCGTCGTCTCCTGCAATCGGCAGGATGTCGAGCCACCAGTTCATGACCCAGTCCGATTTCGAGAAGAAACGGTGGCCACCGATGTCGATGTGGTTGCCGTGATGATTGACGGTCTGTGACAACCCGCCGATGGCCGATGTGGCCTCGAAGATCACCACATCGCGGCGACCCGCACGCAGCAGTTCCATGGCCGCAGTCAGACCGGCCGGACCGGCACCGACAATCACGATGGGAGCGTCACTCATGCGCGTTGCGAGGCGAAAACAAGGCAGCCCGCCGTGCGCCGAAATTGAAGACGAACACAAGACCTGCGGCGAGAAGCTTTGACAGCCCCGCCGAATAGTGCAGCCATTGATAGAACAGCCCAATCAGGATTTCGTTGAAACCCAGGCCGAGTACGCCAATCACCCCGAAGTAGAAAAATTCGAGGCTCTTGCGCGTGATGCGGCGATGCTTGAAGACGAACCGGGTGCTGAGCAGGTAGTTGCATAACAGACCACCGAGAAACCCGGCGGGCGCGGCCGCAAGCGGGTTGATACCGGCCTGAACCAGCGTCATGTAGATGCCGAAATCAACTGCAAAGGCGATTACCGCGACCGCCAGGTACTGCGTCAGCTGATGGATCAGAGCCAGGATCGTGACATGCCGCTTCACGAAGCGCGGGCTCTTTTGGATGCGGCGACACTAGACGTCGGCAGCTGCTGCTGGCGGACCGACGCGCACGAATAGATGTCGTAGGCGGCCGGCGCGTCATCCGGGATCGGCTGCACCCAGTGGTAGGTGGGCGCGAGATCCTCGGCAGCGCGGCTCAGGATCACAAAATCCGGGCCACCCTCGACACACAGGTCGTGCATGATCTCGCGATTGACCGTGCAGCTGTTGCCAACCGAATCAAGCGCCGAGCACGACAGCAACATGGCCTGCAGTTGTGAGGCAAGTTCTTCGTGCTGAAGAAACGAGACCGTGGTGGCGCGCCGGAAGACCAGGCCGGCGGCCTGATTCTTGGAATAGTAGGAAGCCCGGTCGGTAATGAACCAGATGGGACGCAAATCATCGCCCCAAAGAATTGTCTTGCCCGGGGGAATGATGTTGGCGACCGGAGATCCCTTGCCGATGTTGTTTTCCATGTAGCGCTGAAAGGGGGTGCGAGCGTCCCACAGGCAAAGCATCGCAACCAGGATCACCACGCTGACGAAAAGGCCGCTGCGCGGCATGCGCGCGGCGAGCATCGCGACGCCGAGAATGAAGGCAGCGCCGACCAGCCAGCTTGACGCCATGTTGTGAACCAGAAAAGTCACGGTGAAGTTCTGCACGTGCTCGGCGTAGTAGCGGATGATGTCGATCTGGTTGTAGAGGCCGGCCACCACTGCGAGCAGACCAAATGCTGCGACCAGTACCTTCATCGACTTGGTCGGTTTCGGGACCCGATTGCCAAGAGCCAGCAGCGCGATGCCCGCAATCACTGCGTAACCCGAATTCGGGTTGCTGGTGAATTCGAAACCGAGCAGCACGAACAGCGCGCCGATCAAGGTGGTGATTCCGTTGCGGCGCAGCTGCCACAACAAGAAGGGAAACAGACCGGCGGCAAACAGGTGCGCGAGAGCCTCGGCACGCCAGATCTGAATCTCGGTCAGAAAGACCGAGTGAAAGACATCGGCGCCCCATGCAGTGATCAGCACGCCGAGAACGAAGACCAGGGCCAGCTGCCGCAGGAACTGCTGGTTGAAGCCGGTGATGGTACGCGCCACCAGCAAAGGCACGCACAGATCAAAAACGGCCAGTGCCCAGCCGCGGTAATCCCAGCTGCGCATCGATACCTGGCCTGTATGGACGACCATCACGTTCCACCAGTCGTCATCGTAGAAGGTGAAGAAGAAGGCCGGCTGGAGCGACGCTGCGATCACCACGATCACCACCAGCAATGCCGCCAGGGCCACCAGCAGACGACGGCGCGCCGGATAAAGACTCCAGGCGTGCGCGTACAGCAAACACCACACAGGCGCCGCCAGTAGCGGGTGCATCAGGCTCGCCAGTGCCATCAGCACCAGCGAGATCAGGTTGCGGCCCTTGAGCATGGCGAATACCGCGAACAGCAGCATGGGCTCGGCCAGCGAGCGCGAGGTGGTGAACGGCTCGCCGATGCTGAAGATGTCGTAGGGGCCATAGAACGGCGAAATGGCGCACACGCCGATGCCAAGCGCCACCAGTGGCAGCGGCGCGAACTCGAGCAGCAGCAGCACCGCGCCGATCATGAAGGAGATCTGCGAGACGATGACACTGCCCATCGAAGCTGCCACCCAGCCGAATTCGCGCACCAGGAAGGCATTGACCAGCGAGTAGATGGTGAACTGGTCCTGCGAGCCGTAGCGAAAGAAGATGTCCTGGGCGATATTGGCATCGCCCATGCGCACCATGGTCTGACCGGCGTAGAACATGCCGTCGTGCCGGATACCATCGTAAAACCGGCGGATCACCCACAAGGCGATGGCGACGATCAGCATCGGCGCACCGAGCGCGCTACGCGGCCGTCCGATCAGTTCAATCCACTCTGGAAGCTGCCACAGGCGCTCGAGCTTTAAGCGCTTGAGCGAGGAAAGGGAAAACGGGGACTGTGACGAAGACGATTGCACGGGGGAAACGCCGGGGAACGAAGACGTGAAGTATGCGGCAAGTCAGGCGCGACGCAAGCGGCCAGAGGAGTTTTCTGGAGGCCCACAAAACAAATGGCGCCGAAGCGCCATTTGTCTTAACAGCAGAATTACTTAAACACGGCACTCGGTCGGGACATAACGATCGTTGGTGGCGCCGCTGACTTGGCAGACCCACACCACTGGACCGTTCGGCACAGTCGAGGCGGCCAGTTGACTACCACCAACCGTGCTGTCATGCGGGGTCAGCGAGAACTGAACGCTCTTGGCGTTTGCGTTCATCGTGACGTTGATCACGCCAAGGTTGGAAACGCTGATAGCCGACACGTTCTTGGTCTGCGAGACCGAGCCATAGCCGGTCGACAGATCGCTGGCGCCGTTGGCGGCGTTTTCAGCAACCAGGGTCTTGAACGACGAAGCGAGCGACAGACCTTCCGTCACGCGCGCACGCACGGTGTAATCCTGGTAAGCCGGGATCGCGATTGCAGCCAAGATACCGATAATCGCAACCACGATCATCAGTTCGATCAGGGTAAAGCCTCGTTGAAGCTTGTTCATTTAATTCTCCATGTGAAGGGGTGAGAGGGCGCTCTCGGGGGGACCCCAAACGCAAAGTCCATGCCAATTAATTTAACAGCGACTTTA
>CAZZVZ010000039.1:9238-14080 GCA_964657655.1 Gammaproteobacteria bacterium
CAGTCCTCGACAAAAAGTGTCCGCGCAACGCTTCGCGATAATAATTCGGTTTCACCGCTCAGGCACCATTTTCAGAGCGATTTGTGGCGAGGAGTTGTGCCCAAAGCAACGTTCGCTGCGGCGCACCAGCTCGCCCCTTCCGTCTCTCAAATGTGACGCACTGTAAATCGAACTAGGCCCCGCGTTTAGGTAGAACTGCGCCGCTGCCAAGCGGCGCTTGCGCAGGATTGGCACGCTTGTCGCATAAGGGCATGCAACCTCAAGTGGAGCGCCACCCATGAATCGCATAAGCACTGCCATGCCGCGCCAGGTGCAACGCGGTTTCACACTGATCGAGCTGATGATCGTGGTCGCGATCATCGGTATCCTGGCGGCCATTGCCATCCCGGCCTATCAGGACTACACCGTTCGCTCACGCGTGAGTGAAGGTCTGATGGCAGTGTTGCCGTTCAAGGTGATGGTGGTCGAGAATGCGGCCACGGGCGCATCGACGCTGTCGCAGACCTTCAACTGGGCAGGCCCCACCAAGAATATTTCGACCGTCTCGGTCAATGGCACCACCGGCATCATCTCGGTGACCATGAATACCAATGCCAAGGGCGTTCAGTTCTCCCTGACGCCGATCGATCAGGGAACCCACTCGGCGCCCACGCCGCTGATTCCACCGACTGGCGCCGTGACCTGGACCTGTACCGTGGCTGCGGCAACCAACGACCGCTACGTTCCGACGGAGTGCCGGATCTGACGCTCGGGCCCGCAGCTTTGGCTACTTGATACAGACGGCGCGCACCTGCTTCATGTCGGTGTGGCCCATCAGCACCTTCTCCATGCCGTCCATCTTGAGCGTGCGCATGCCTTCGCCGATCGCGGTGGTGAACATGTCAGCCACCCGTGCGTGTTCCTGAATCTGCTTTTTGATCGGGTCCGTTCCGACCAGCAGTTCATGCAGACCGAGCCGGCCCTTGTAGCCGGTACCGTTGCATTTCTCGCAGCCCTTGGCGCGCTGCAGCGTCAGCTTGCCATTGGTGCCGTATTCCTTGAGCCACGACTCGTAGAGTTTCTTGGCTTCGCCCGGAGCGTCTTTCTTCCATTCTTCCGTGTTGCGCAACTCATCAGCATATTCCGTCATGAAGGCTTTGACCTCAGCCTGGTCGGGGTTGTAGGCCTCCTTGCACACGCACAGGCGCTTGGCCAGCCGCTGCGCCAGAATCCCCAATAGGGCATCGGCGAAGTTGAACGGATCCATGCCCATGTCGAGCAGCCGCACGATCGATTCCGGCGCGCTGTTGGTATGCAGCGTGGCGAACACCAGGTGACCGGTGAGCGACGCTTCAATGCCGGTCGAGACGGTCTCCTTGTCGCGCATTTCACCGACCATGATGATGTCCGGGTCAGCGCGCAGGAATGATTTCATCACGGTTGCGAAGTCGAGGCCGGCCTTGCGGTTGACCTGCACCTGGCGCAGGCCCTTTTGCGTGATTTCGACCGGATCCTCAGCGGTCCAGATCTTGGTCTCCGGGGTATTGAGAAAGCTCAGCACCGAGTGCAGCGTCGTGGTTTTGCCCGAGCCGGTCGGGCCACACACGAAAAACAAACCATAGGGCTTGCTGATGACCTGTTTCAGGCGCGTCAGGTTGTGTGCCGTCAGGCCCAGCTTTTCGACGGGGATCGGCTCGCCCGCAGCCAGGATCCGCATCACCACATCTTCGACACCGCCTGCAGATGGAATGGTCGCGACACGCAGTTCGATGTCGAGCGGACCAAAACGCTTGAATTTGATCTTGCCGTCCTGCGGCTTGCGCTTCTCGGAAATGTCGAGGTCGCACATGATCTTGAGGCGAGCCACCAGCGGCGCACGGTAACTGGCTGGCACCTCGATGTAAGGCACCAGGCCGCCGTCCTTGCGAAAGCGGATCTCGGTCTTGCCTTTACCCGGATAGGGCTCGACGTGGATGTCCGATGCGCCCTGCTGGTAGGCGTCGATGATGATCTTGTTGACGAACTTGACCAGTTCGTTGTCCGAAGCCGCCGATGCCTCGTCGCCCTGCTCCGAGAACTCGGTGTCGCCGTCCTCGAGATCGGACAACAGGCTGTTGATCGAGCCGCTCGAGAAATCCTCGCCGAACAGCTGATCCATGGTCTTGCTGAATTCTTCGCGCGTCGTGACGCGATAGGAAATCTTCGGGTTGCGCGGGAAGATGTTGTTGACCACGCGCGAGGAACGGATCCGTTCCGGATCGAGCGCCAGGATGACAATGCCCTCGGTACCCTCTTCGATCGGCATCCACTCCGCCGTCTCGACGTAATCGCGCTTGATCGATTTCAGCAGATCGAGCGGCTTGAGACGATCGATCTTGAATCCCTCGTAGGGCACCTGGAAGAATTTCGACAGCGCCTGGCCGATCGCCTCGCGCTTGACCTGGAAATCCTGCACTAGCACCGCTTCGATATCGATCGACTTGCGCCTGGCCGAATTGGCGGCAAGCTTGAATTCTTCTGCCGACAGGACCGCATCTGCCACCAGCGAGTCGTACTTGGTGCGCAGCATCGGCCCGACCTTGGCCTTGGTCTCGAGCTCTTCTTCCTTGCGCCGGTTGCGCATCGCAATGGCGAGCGTCTTGCACAGTTCCTCGATGCCGTCGACTTCGACTTCGCCAAACGGCTGGCCTGACTTGTTGTTGATGATCTGCACCACACCGATCAGTTCGGCCGGGTCACCTTCTGCCTTGGGCTCGGCGACAATCGGCGCCACCAGCATCTGCTTGGTGCGGTAGCCGGTGCGCTTGTCGACTTCCTGCAGGAAGTGCAGCTCAGGATGCAGCGTCTTGAGCTCTTCCTCGTCGTAGACGTCCTTGATATTGACGATCTCACGGGCGTGCGCGGTGTAGCCCGCGATGCTGCTGGGCGAGATGGTGAGCTTCAGGTCCCGAAATGAATTGAGACCGGTCTTGACCTTGGAGACGATCGAATGACCGTCCTCTGCCACCACGTAGATGGTGAGGCGATCGCTGTTGAAGACGCGGCAGATATCGGCGCTGACTTCAAGGATGATCTCATCGACATTTTGCGTCGCGTGAATGCGGTTCGCGACGTGCTGCAAATTCTTCGAGAACAGGAGCTTGACGTTGAGTTCACGCGCTGCACCGGTCCCGCCTGGCTTGCCGCCAGCAACCTGTTCGCCGACCACTGCTGCGTTCATCTGTATTCCTCGCTCACTACAGCGCCGCTTGAGGCGGCGTTACGATCGGCCGTTTGCTCCCCAAAGTCCTCCGGCCAAGACCGTCGCGGTGTAGCCGCGCTGAGCCAGTAGAAACGCCGCCGCAGCGCTGCGACGGCCACTCTGGCAATAGGAGACGTAAGGGGTATTGCGGTCCAGCACATTCAATGCGTGTCGCAATTCGCTCAGCGGAATATTGATCGCGCCGGGTATTTTGTCATGCTGATACTCGGATGGAAAGCGCACGTCCAGCCATTGTGCACCCGCAGCGACCCGCGCGGAAGCGTCTTCGAAACTGAGCTCGTTGAGCAGCGGCGCGCGCAGCAAAGCATCGAAATCCTGCTTTTGCAGCCGCAGCAACCGGCCGTCGGTCTTCATGGTGACAGTCGCGTTGCGCGGTGCATTCGAGATCAGCGCTTCCTCGCCGAACGCATCGCCCGCCTTCAGGTCGGCAAGCGGCATTTCGACCCCACCCACCACGCGCGTGACGCGGGCCCGGCCCGCCTCGATGACGTAATAGAAGTCGCCCGGATCGCCCTCCTTGACCACCACGCCGCCACGCTTGACCGGCATCGAGTCGAATTTCTCGAGCAGGTCGGAAATATGGGCGGCGGGCAGGCTGGCAAACACCCCCGCCGTCAAGGTATCGACGCTGAACACGGCCGGCAGGTCGGTCCAGGTCTGCGTGCTCCAGCGCCGGTCTGTCTTGTCACCGTCAGCGGTGGTGCCCTGCGACAGTGGCGTAATCGAGGCGATCTGGTCCCAGGTAACCATGATGTCGAGCAGATCGTCATCGATGCGCAGCAGCTCGGTGGGACCGGTGGTCCTCGCCGAGCGCAGCATCTTGCCTTTGGCGACGGGACGGCTGCCTGCGGGCGTATCGAACGCCACGGTCTCGCTCGCGCCGTCGTCAAAAATCAGCTCGACTTCGCCGCCCACCACGTAGACCGACTGGGCCTCGGGGCCGCGCAGACGGAACGGGTCGACGCCAGCACCAATTTCCTCGATAAAGCAAAAACTTGACAGTTCTGCCAGACGCTCGGGGGGTAGGCTATTGATCGGCACGAGCCGCATGAGAAGTTCTGGAGTGGGACTTTTCATCTAAAGTTCAAATACTTGGCCGTTTTGCAGCATGCGCGGCTTGAACTCGCCTGCATCCTCTTCGATCTCCTGCATGGTCAGTTCGATCTCGCCCGGCTTCAAATGGGTGATGAAGATTTCCGCGTCGCGCTGCAGCTTGGCAAGCTCTTCTGCCAGGAGCCGCGGGCTCAGATGCTTGGACGCGCGCGCCAGCTCTTCCTCTCGGTTACAAAATGCGGTTTCAATCACAAGGTACCGCAAATCGCGGATCCGATTGACGATTGGCCACAACGCATCGTTATTAGTTGTGTCACCAGTAAACACAAGCGTGGCTCCAGCCTCGCCGCTGACCGCATAGCCGATGGCCGGCACGGTATGGTTGGCCGGCAGTGCCGAGAATCGGCGCCGTTTTACCTGTACCGTTTCACCCTGCAGGATCGGCGCGTAGGTCATGAATGGGTGTTCAGGGTCGGGAATCACCGTGAAATCGGGCCAAACCTTCCAGTTGAAGATGTGCTGCTTCAACACGTCGATCGTGTCTGGCA
>CAZZVZ010000040.1:0-7804 GCA_964657655.1 Gammaproteobacteria bacterium
CCGCCAGTCCCTTGTAGTTCCTGATGAGAGGCTCGCGCCAGCGCTCGGTCAGCGCCCTGCTTTGCTGCGTGGCCATGCCGAGCTGTTCGAGCACCCCCAACATGGCGGTATTGATGGCGCGCGGGGCGCCATCGCCGATCTTCACGGCGATGCCGATGCCGCGCTGGCGCGAAGCCAGCACCTGCACGCCATCGGCGCCTGCCTTGGAGATCCAGTCGCCAGGCGCACTGTTCATGTAGGCGTCGTCCGCGCGCATCTCGCCCGACACCAGCCCCGGATAGGCGGTCATGGCATTGAAGATCTGCCCGAAGACGTCGCCCTGTTCGGCGTCGTCCTGACCTTGCGCGAGGCGCGCGTAGAAATGCGCCAGCGAGGACAGCGGCACTGCGTAATTGGGCGCCGAACATCCATCGATGCCAAGCGCGATCTGCCCGGCGCTCAGTCCGAACATCGGCTCTAGCGTGCGGCGGATGCGCTGCTGCAGGCTGTGCGCCGGATCGAGGTAGTCGTGCTGTGGCACGCCGTGCAAGTGGCACCAGGCCAGCATGCCGCTGTGCTTGCCGGAACAGTTGTGATGCAGCTGGGTCCAGTGTGCATCGGCCGGTGGCTTGTTGCCGGTGGTGCTGTAGTAGACCGGCACCTGGCAGCCACACTGCAGGTCGTGCTCGCCCATGTCGATCCGCTCAAGAATGTTTCTGACGCGCTCGACGTGGCGCGGCTCGCCTGAGTGACTGGCGCAGAACATGGCCAGGTCGGCGCTCTCCAAGCCGAGTGACTTGAGGCCCTGGTCCTGGAGCAGGGGCACGATCTGCAAGGGCTTGAGCGAGGAGCGCGTGTAGGTCACATAGTGGGGGTCGCCCGCATGCGCGAGCACCTCGCCATGAAGATCAACCACCGCGACTGCGCCGTAGTGGACGTTCTCGACACTGGCGCTGGCGATGTCGATGCCGCGCGTGGTCTCGACCAGCGGCACCAGCTTCAATTGGCCGACTCGCGGATGCGTTTGACCAGCGCACTGGTGGAACGCTGATGCACGAAGTCGATGGCAAGCGCGCGGCCCCCGTAGCTCGTCACCAGCTTGGCTTCGGCCAGACGCGCCATGTCGTAATCACCGCCCTTGACCAGCACGTCAGGACGCACCAGGTCGATCAGCTGATAAGGGGTGTCCTCGTCGAACAGGGTGACGCAGTCGACCACGCCCAACGCTGCAATCAGCGCGGCGCGGTCTTCCTGATTATTGATGGGGCGATCCGGACCCTTGCCAAGGCGCCGCGCCGAGGCGTCGCTGTTGAGTGCGACCAGCAGGCTGTAGCCCATGCGCCGTGCCTCGGCCAGGTACGTGACATGGCCACGGTGCAGCACGTCGAACACGCCATTGGTGAACACCAGCGGACGTGGCAGAAGTGCCACGGCGTCGATCAGGTCCGGGCCGAGCTTGATCTTGGATTCGAACTGCGGCGCTTCAGCCATCGTCTTGAAGAGGGCGATGCGCCCAGCTCACACGGGATTGGCGGCGCCGTCGCTCAGGCCAGGCGCGGCTTTGGCAGCAGCAGCCAGCCGCTGTGTGATTTCCCTGCGGTAGCGATTGAGTTCCTGCACGGATGCAAAGCTGCGCTCGAACAGCAGCGACATGTTATGCAGAATGCGATCGACCACCTTCGACTCCCATTCCTTGTCAAAGTTGATCTGGCGGTCGAGCCAGTGCTCGAGCCAAGACGGATCGGGCAGGCGTGACTGGATCGTATCGTTTGGAAACAGCGCTTCATTGACGTGCAGATTGGTCGGATGAAGCGGCTTCTCGGTGCGCTTGGCCGAGGCCATCAACACGCCGATCTTGGCAAACGCGGCACGGGCCGAATCGCCCACGTCGGCAAGCGACTTCTTCATGTAGCGCAGGTAAGCGCCGCCATGGCGCGCTTCGTCCTGCGAGATAAGACGGTAGATATGTTTGATGACCGGCTCGCTGTGCCACTCGGCAGCACGGCGGTACCAGTGGTTCAGACGGATCTCGCCGCAAAAATGCAGCATCAGCGTCTCGAGCACGGGAGCCGGATCGAAGGTGAAGCGCACCGCATGCAGCTCGGCCTCGGTCGGCACGAACTCGGGACGAAAGCGGCGCAGGTATTCCATCAGCACCAGAGAATGCTTTTGCTCTTCGAAGAACCACACCGACATGAAGGCGGAGAAGTCCGAGTCGTGGCGGTTGTCACGCAGGAACATCTCGGTAGCCGGCAGCGCGGACCACTCGGTGATGGCATTCATCTTGATGGTCTGCGCCTGCTCGTCGGTGAGCTTGGCCGGGTCGAACTGGTCCCAGGGAATGTCCTTGGCCATGTCCCAGCGAACAGACTCCAGCGATTTGAACAACTCAGGGTAGAGCATGACGAGGAAAAATCTCTTTTAAGTACTTGATTTTAGCAGAGTTTCGGACCGCGCCGGAATAATTGGAAAGACGCCTGCGAAAAACCGACTTGCTACTTGTTTTACGCCCTCGCGCGCCTGGTGGATTCAGTTATAACGCGTCGCGTACAAAACGCGAGCGCCACAGCAGCCCGGCTGCCACCAGTTTCAGGATGCTCGGAATCAGCGCATAACAGTAAGTCAGCGCCCGCACCCCCTGCTGATCGAGGTGTTCTGGCTGGTAGCCGAGCATATTGAGCAACGGTAGGCTGATCCCGGCGGCGAGCGCTAGGTTGAGCTTGGTGGCCAGGTTCCAGATACCGAAGTAAGCGCCTTCATTCGCCCCGCGGTGGCCGCCTCGCCCGATCACGCCCGCCAGAATGGCCGGCGGCAGGCTCAGGTCGGCACCGAGAATGGCGCCCGAAAACAGGCAGATCACGCTAAAGCCGATCAGGGCGCCGCTGTTCAGACTGAGCACCCAGATGAACACCGCAACCGCCAGCAGCATGCCGGTCAGCCAGGCGCGCGCCTCGCCGATGCGGCGCGACAGCGCAACCCAGCCGGGGATGGCAGCCGCGGCCGCGATGAAGTAGATGGCAAGGATCAGCGGCGAGTATTTCTCGAGCCCGAGGCCGTCGCGGATATAGAACAGCACCAGGGTGGCTGGAATCGCGCTGGCAATACCGTTGAAGAGGAAGATCAGCAGCAGCACCCTGAACTGGCTGTTGCCCAGTGGCAGCTTGATGGCGCCAAACGCGCTCGCGCCCGGCGCCTTTGGCCGTGGCGCATGAATTGGCGGGTGCGGGGCGCCCAGCAGCAGCACGGCACTGGTCAAGAGCAGTGCCACGACGAAGACCAGCGACAGCCCGTCCATGCCGATCAATTCCGGCAGGGCTGCCGAAGCCAGCACCCCGACCAAGCCGGACGCCTCGCGCACGCCGCTGATGCGGGTGCGCTCGCTCGGCCTGGGTGAAAGATCGGCGCCCCAGCTGTAATAGGCAATGGTGGCAAGCGAAAAGCCGGCATAGACGATCATCAGCGTGATCGCAAGCCAGATAGCGGCATGCGCCTGCCCCTTGGGCATGCTGTCTGGCGGGTGAAACAGCAACACGTAGCCGACCGCAAGGAAGGGAACCGCGATGACAATGAAGCGGCGGTACCCGTGCAGCCAGCGCGCCAGGGTGGCGCGCCGCCCGCCGTCGACCCAGCTGCCAAACAGCGGGTCGGAAATGGCATCGAACAGACGCACCGCGAGCAGCACCTGGCCGATCAGGGCCAAGGACAGCTCGAAATGATCGCTGTAGTACTTGGGCACGTAGACATAGATCGGCAGCGCCACCAGTGCCAGCGGCATGCCGAAGCAGCCATAGCGCAACAGCGCTGCGGCGGAGATGGAAGAGGCCGTGCCGGCCGGCGCCGCGTCGGGCCCGGACAGCTCAAGGCCCTGAGCGTCGCTCATCGCCTAGGTGGCCGGCAGCGACAGCAGCTGCCGGCGCAGGCCCGGCGCCTTGGTGCGCGGGTCGAGCCAGATGGCGAAGAAGGCCTTGGCAAATTCGACATCGGGAATGACGCCCACCTGGGTGCCATCGGACTCGAGCCTCCAGCCATCAGTCGGCGAATAGAAGCCGGTCAGATGCTGATCCGGCACCACATCGGGCATCATCGGCGCGAGACGCGTGTACCAGTCATGACGCTGCTGTTCAGTGCCGAGCTCGAGCCGGTCCCATTCGTCAATGGTGGTCTGATTGATGGCCGAACCCTTGAATTTGCGGGCGTACTTGATGTCAAGAGCAAACGGCTGATCGTAGGCGTGCTCGGGCGAGAAGCCGTCCGGCGTGACCCAGAGATAGGCGTCGTAGATGTGAAAGCCGAAGTACTTGAAGATGCCTGCGCCATAGAGATGAACAGGGCCCAGCGCTGCCGTGACATTGGCCGGCGCATCGGCAGGAATTTCTGGTCCCTCGTCAGCTGCGTGCACCGCACCCGAGCGCAGCGACAGCGCGCCGGCGACGCCGGCGCCAAGCAGCAGGGCGCTAAACTGCCGGCGCCTCATCGGCATGCACCAGGGTGAACTGGATGACGTCGGTATTGGCGTGCTTGAAAGCGTTTTCGCAATAGGCGAGGTAGAAGGCCCAGGTGCGCACGAAGGCGCTGTCGAATCCCTGGGCGCGCACCGCGCGCTCTTGGGCGTAGAAAGATCGAAGCCAGGCATGCAGGGTCCTCGCATAGTCTTGTCCGAAGGAAAACGCGTCCACCACCTTTAATCCGGCGCGCGCCGCCTGGGCACGAAACACAGAAGGTGACGGCAGCATTCCGCCAGGAAAAATATACTGCTGGATGAAGTCACTGCTCTTACGGTAGGCCTCAAACAGCGCGTCGTCGATAGTAATCGTCTGGACGACTGCCCGTCCACCACTGTTCAGCGAACGCTTCAGGGTATCGAAATAGCTGCCCCAGTACGACTCGCCCACCGCCTCGAACATCTCGATCGAGGCGATGCCGTCGAACTGGCCACGCTGGTCGCGATAGTCCTTGAGCATCAGATTGCACGACGCCGACAGGCCGGCGAGCTCAAGGCGCTGTTGCGCCAGGCGCAACTGTTCGGCAGACAGCGTAAGCCCGCTGACATGATGTCCGTCGCGCGCGCACATCTCGGCAAAGCCACCCCAGCCGCAGCCGATTTCGAGCACCGAGGCGCCAGGTTTCAAGGCAAGCTGGTCGACGATGCGGCGGTATTTCAATTCCTGGGCACGCCCCATGTCGGCGACATCGTCCGTCGGCTCGGGCAAGCCCTCGAACAGCGCGCTCGAATAGGTCATTCCCGAATCGAGCCAGAGCTTGTAGAAGTCGTTGCCGATGTCGTAGTGCGCGTGAATGTTCTTCTTGCTGCCGGTGCGCGTGTTGCGGTTGAGCAGATGCTTCAGGCGGTACAGCCACTTGCCCCACCAGGTGCCATAGATGACCGCCTCGATGTGCGTGCGATTGCCGACCATCACGTCCATCAGCGCTGACAGGTTGGGCGTGGTCCAGTCCCCGGCGATGAACGATTCGCCAAAGCCGATATCACCGTTCTTGAGCGACGCCTCGCATACGTTCCAGTTGGCCAGCACGATCTCGCCGTGCGGCATGCCGTCTCCAAAACGCATCACCGTCAGGTCCGGCAAGGTGACCGTCAGGGAACCGTACCTGATCTGCTCCATCAGCTTCAAGGCGATGCGAGCCCGCGTGGGCATCGGCTCTATGGATCGATCCGCTGCTGCGGGGTTGAAAATCGGTTGGGAACTCATCGGGTGACCTCGACTGCGGGGGGTTCAGGCTTGCTGAAAAATGGAATGCGCTTGAGATACAGACGAACAGCCTGCCAGTGAATCCTGAGCACCACGCCAAAGGTGTAGGCCGGGTAGCGCAGCACGGCGCGCAACACGGCACGGTCGGTGAGCGGCTCGAGGCTGCCGCTGATACTGGTGTAGATCAGCGGTCCGCTGGCATCGTCGTAATCGACCCGTGCGACGCTGCGCTCCGGGGTATTGATGAAGTGAAACACGTAGTGTCCGCGCACCTCGCAAAACGGCGAGACATGGAACACCTTGTTGGCGCTCAGCGCCTCGCCCGGAGCGATGGCCCGGCCATCGTCGTGGAACAGCAGATACGAATGGCGCTCGCCGAAGGTATTGTTGACTTCGCACACCACCGCACGCAGTGCCCCATCGGCGCGCTCGCAAAACCACATGCTGATCGGGTTGAAGGCGTAGTTGAAGACACGCGGAAAAGTCTGCAGCCAGATCTCGCCGTCGGCGTCGAGAACGCCATGCGCCTCGAGCAGCGTCTCGATGCTGCGCAGCGATGAAGATCCGTCGCGCCTGCCGTAGTCCTTCTCGCACACGCGCAGAAGGCGCGCCTTGTCGATCGCAAACAGCCAGCTGGCAAAGCCGTTTTGGCGCAGCGAGCGCATCGGCAGCCTGACGAAGTAGGCCGGATAGGCGAAGGCGTGCAGGCGCGGACGCAGGCGCCTGTGTCGCACCGATCCAAAGGCGATCTGTGGCAATGCCATCAGGTCTCCCCGACCACTTCGACACTGATCGAGCGCGTCGAGCTGGCAGCGCCTTCGATGCCGCTTGCGACTTCAAGTCCCGAGCGCAGGCCGTCTTCGTGAAAACCGTAGCCGGTCCAGGCGCCGCAGTACCAGGTGTTGCGCTGGCCCTGCACTTCGCCCAGGTCATCCTGTGCATCGATCGCCGCCTGGTCGAACACCGGGTGCGCGTAGGAGAAGCGCTCGATCACCTTGTCTTCGTCGGGCTCTGTCACCGGGTTGAGCGAGACGATGACATTCTCCTTGAACGGCACCGGCTGCAGCTTGTTGATCAGATAGTGCACGCACACGTCGCTCTGCGTCTCCTCATGATCGCTCGGGTTCCTGCTGGCGCACTGGTAATTCCAGGCGGCCCAGGCACCCCTGTTGGCCGGCAGCAGCGAGTCGTCGGTATGCAGCACCGCCTGGTTGGCCTGGTAGCGGATCGCAGACAGGATGCGCTTCTCGGCGCTCGATGCGTCCTGCAGCATGGCAAGCGACTGGTCGCTGTGGGCTGCCATGACGACATGGTCAAAAACCTCCTTGCCGCTGGCCGAGGTCACCTCGACCTGCATCGCACCCGACGCGGTGGCAAAGCGCCGCACCTGACTGACCGGCTCTGACAGCCGCACGTCTTCGAGCGCATGCAACAGGCGCCGCACGTACTCGCGTGCGCCGTTCTTGACCGTGTACCACTGGGGACGGTCGATCACCTGCAGCAGTCCGTGGTTATGGCAAAAGCGCGCGAAAGTACCGACCGGAAAGGCCAGCATGGTGTGCTTCGGGCACGACCAGATGGCCGCTGCCATGGGCAGCAGGTACCAGTCGATGAAAGCCTTGGAAAAATGGCGTGCCTTGAGAAACTTGGCGAGCGACCAGCGATTGGCCGGCGCTGCAGGACGCAGTGCCAGCCTGGTCGCAATATGGTTGAAGCGCACGATGTCAACAAGCATGCGCAGGAACCTGAAGCTGGCCAGGTTGCCGCGCTGGGCGAACACGCTGTTGAGGTCAGTGCCGGCCCACTCGAGGGCGCGGCCGTACGGGCCGGCACGCACTGAGAATGTCATCTCAGACGGGACCGTCACGACGCTGAGCGACTCGAACAGGCGCGTCAGTTCGGGGTAGGTCTGGTGATTGAACACCAGAAATCCGGTATCGACCGGATGCGTGATGCCCTTGAGGGTCACATCGACACTATGCGTATGACCGCCGAAATAGTCGCCAGCCTCATAGAGCGTGACATCGTGCGACGCAGCCAGCCGCCATGCGCATGACAAGCCCGAAATGCCGGCGCCGACTACGGCTATCTTCAAAGCCACTCCCCAGTACAGGACA
>CAZZVZ010000040.1:7814-13865 GCA_964657655.1 Gammaproteobacteria bacterium
CGGCAGCCAAAATGACAGCGCCGGGCGGCTTTTGCAGCCGCTACGAAATGGTACTTCGGGCGCGCCCGTTTCAGACCAACGCGATGCCGAAGCAGCGCTTTCGAAGCGGGTCTTGGTGATTGATACGCAACAGTGCCGCTTTTGGATTCTCGTGCTGGAGCGCTCCGCACCGGGCCCGAAGACGGGGCCCGAAGCATCGCCCGCGGCGGCGTGCCGGGCGCGGGTGCGTCACATCTGCTTGAATAGATGCGTGAAACTGCGGCTGACCTCGAGCTTCTCGGAGTGCCCCTTGATGCTCACGATCTGGCGGCCGCGAAAATCCCGGGTCACGTTGGCAATCGCCGTGGTATTGACCAGGGTCGAGCGATGAATCTGCCAGAACTGGTCGGGATTGAGTTCTTCGATCAGTTCCCGGATCGGTTTCTTGATGAGCGCTTCATATTGGGCGGTCTGCACCCGGGTGTACTTCTCGTCGGACTGAAAGAACAGGATTTCGTCGACCGGAATCAGCCGCAGCCCCTGACCGATCGACGCCTGGATCCAGCGCAGTGGCGCCGCCTTGCCGACCGAGGCAGAAGCTCCGGGCGCCTCCGAGAGACGCTGGCTGAGCTGCTGCAGCAGCGCCGCCAGACGCTCGCTGTTCTCAGGTTGCTGCTCCTCTGAATCCGGGCGTGCCAGGCGCTCCTTCAGCCGCTCGACCGTCATGCTCAGACGCTCGCGCTCGGCGGGCTTGAGCACATAGTCGAGTGCGCCACGCTCGAAGGCCTCGACTGCATATTGATCGTAGGCCGTGATGAACACGATCTGACAAAGCCCTGCGATCTCGCGCGCTGCCTCGATGCCGGTCATCTCGGGCATGCGAATGTCGAGAAAGGCCAGATCGGGCGCTTCCCTCGCCACCAGTTCGACGGCCTCGACGCCATTCTTGGCTTCGCCGACGATTTCGAGCTCCGGCCAGACCTCACGCAGGCGGCTTTTCAGCTGCTCGCGCATCAGTCGTTCATCGTCGGCAATGATGGCGCGCGGTGCTGCAGGTGAAGTCATCGATTGGCTGGCTTGTTCTAGGGATGGGGCATCGGATTACTGGTGCGCCTGACCAGCGCGCGAAACAGTAAAACACAGCCGAATCCAACCATCAAGAAGGGCGCGCATGCAACTGCCACACTGCCCACGGCGCTCAAGGCCAGCGCCACCATCACGGCAGCGATCACCAGCAGCAGCACCAGCAAGACCGCCGGCAGCACCACGCCGACCACAGTCAGCAGCACCGCGAACACCAGTGCCACCACCAGCGCTGCAATGCTGCCGGCCAGGGCAGCGAGCGCAACCCCGCCTGCGCCATCGAAATCGGCGTCACCCCACATGACATGGATGTCGGGTGCGGTGCTACTCAGGATGGCGCCGGCAATCGCCCCCACCAGCGCCAGGCCGAGGAGGATCTGGAAACTGACGCGAATGGTGGTTTTGATGGCACTCATGCTTTCTTCTCCTGTGCGTTGGCGGTGCTGGGCGCCGGACGGCGCGCCACCGGAAGATAAGGAACCACGATCGACGCCCGCGTGCCGCTCGGCAGGTTCGGGGTGATTTCGAGCCGTGCCCGTCCTGCGTAGAGCAGTTGCAGACGCTCACGGATGTTGCTCAGTCCGACGCCACCGCCTGATGTCGAGGCGCCGCTGGCGGAAAAACCAAGCCCGGTGTCGGCCACCGTGACATGCAGGTCGCCGTCGACGATCTCGGCGGTGAGGGACAGGCTGCCGCCTTCTGCCTTGGGTTCGAGGCCGTGCTTGATGGCGTTTTCAACCATCGACTGCAGCATCATCGGCGGGAAGTCGGCCGAGCGCAGCCCGTCGGGTACGGCGATGTTGACCTGCAGGCGCTCCTCCATGCGGACCTTGAGAATCTCGAGGTAGGCCTGGCACAGCACCACTTCCCGGCCCAGCTGGGTGGCCGACTCGCGCATCTGCGGCATGGCGGCGCGCAGATACTGGATCAGATTCTTCTGCATGGTCGAGGCACGCGCCGGATCGGTCTCGATCAGGTAATCGACCGAGGCCAGGGTATTGAACAGGAAATGCGGCTCGACCTGGGCCTGCATGGTCTGCAGCCTGGCCTCGAGCAGCTGACGCTGCAGACTTTCCTGCTCGGCCACGGCCGATGCATTGCGCACCATGACATCGGCACGGCGCTTGGTTGCAGACGAGACTTTCACAGCCACCAGGTAGGCAAGGAAGATGGTCAGAAGAATCTTCAGTACGCCAAAGAACGCAAAATCCTTCTGACGCTTGACGCTGCCGCGCTGCTGCTTTTCGATCTGATCGGAGATCGAGTCCTGCAGTTCTTCCTTGGCATCTGAAATGGCGCTGGCAACGTCGCTTCTGAATTCTGCGTCGCGCTCCTTTTGCTCACGCAAGGCGTCCGCTTCGCGATGTGCCTTGTCCGACATGGCAGCGGCGCTGGCGGCAAGCTTCTCGGCATTCTCCTGGGCACTGCGTGCCATCCCCTCTGCCGAGCTGGTCGCAGGTGTCTCAGGCAGCGCAGGCACCGGGGAGGGCGGCAGCGGCGCCAGGGGCGGCAGCGGCACGATGTGCACGCCATGGTCATCGATCACATAACGCTTGCCGTCCTTCTCGAACGAAAGGCCGTGATCATCGATGTCGATGCCCTTGCTCTTGTCATGCGTGACCTTGTCGCCCTTGTCGCTCTTGTCGGAGTCGCTGTCGTCGTCGTCCTTGTCTTTTTCCTCATCCTTGCTGGCAGAGGGAACCTGAACCTCGATCGGCTTGCCGGGCTGGCCGCCTACCATCGGCGTGATGGTGATCTTGTTGGGATCGTTATGGACACTGATCGAGATGTCCTTGGGCTTGCCATTGTCGATCACGACCGGATCGTCGACGCCGAGGATGTCGGCAATCACGTTGACCGCGATCACCACGACAAGTCCGATCAGGGCGAGACGCCACCAGCTCGATTGCGTGACCCACGCCGTGACGCGCGAATGAAAGGCGCGCAGGTGCGGCATGGCCTCGATCAGGCGCTCAAAGCCTTCCTGGGCAATCGACTTGGCATGCGAGCCGACTGTGCCGGGAGCCATCATGCCGGGCCGTGCGTGCGGCGGCGTCGGGCTGCCAGGTGGCACGCCATTGGGCGGGGCACCGGGCGTGTTCGGCCCGGGGGATTGGCACTCATGACTTGCTCTCTACTGCATCATTCGATGGATATGAGGAAAAGGAATTGGCTAGATTGTGCTGTTGGCAGCACGAAGGCCGGGATCTGCCGGGGACTCGCCCTGAACTATGATCTTGAAACGGTGGCCGACCACCACGGCGCGCGGCAGGTCGATGGTCGCGGGCAGCGCTGTCTCATTTTGTCCGGCCACGCCGCTGCCCTGAGCACTCGCGTTGGTCTGGCTCTGGATGATCGCGGTGTGGGGCACGCTCAGATGCTGGCCGCGGGCCAGGACCAGGCCTCCTGCGACGATGCTCGCGCCAGCAAGCATGCCGAGCACGAACGTTCTTGCACCCTTCATGCTGTGGCTTTGCGTCTTCATGGTCGACCTTTCGTTTTGCCGGTTGTCGTACTGATGACAGAACTGTATTCGGCAAGCTCAAAGCGCGCACCCGATAGGCGACGATGTGCAGAATTGGCTCTCTGAAGGGACCTGAGCCCGGACGAACGGCGTGCGAACGCGACGGCGCGGACCTCGATGTTGCTGTCCCGGCGCTAGCGCCGGGAGAGCGGCTTTGCCGCGCCCTTCGCGGCTGACTTTGCTGCCGCTTTGGACGCAGTACCGGCGCGCGCGCTGGTGCCTCGCTTGGCGGGCGCCCTGGGGGCAGCCTTGATGGCTTTGCTGGTCGCTTTCTTGACGGGAGCCGGCCCGCCAGCAGGCGGCTGGGCCACTGCGGCGCTGGCGATCTGGCTGAACTGATCCTTCAAGAAATTCATCCACAGGTTGGCTGACTGGGCCGCCCCCTGGGACACCAGACCGGGAGCTGGCGAAGCGCTGCTCCCTCGACGTGCGGCACGCGCCTTGTGTGCCTTCTTGCGCACGCTTTTCTTTACCTTTTGCGGCGCCACCATCTCTGGCGGCGCGTCCTCATCGGCCGTCTCCAAAGGCTGATACGATCCCGGGCGCGGCAACGGCCAGTTGGGATTGCCGGCACTTGACCCAAACGAGTGCCGAAACGCATCTGCAAAAGCCGCACTGGATCTGCTTTGCCCGGGCGCATCTGCCGCGTTCGATCGATCCGGTTCTACCTCGGCAGGGGCCTCTTTGGCCCAACCAGAGGCCGCTGCGGGTTTCATCATGGCGCCAAGAAAATCGCCTTTTTCGCGCAGCGCCTGCAGCGCGGCGAGCGTGTTGCGCTGGACCTCGAGGCCTTGAATGGTGGCCTTGAGCATATTGGCGTTGAGCGTGAGCCAGGACTCCACAGAGCGCAGGTCCTCGATGCGCTTGTCGAGCTCTTCGATGTCGAGCGTGGGCAACACGAAACCGGGCACTGCCGAGGGCAGCTTGCCCCACAGGTTTTTCATGAAATCCATGCCGGCAACTGCGGGTGCCGCAGCAATGCTGGAGTCGGTCTGGCCAAAGCCCGCTGCAAGCCCCGCAAACGGGGGCTGCAGCATGTCCGGCCAGCCTGGAAGCTTCGCGTTCTTGGCCATTCGAGTCTCCTGTTGCGCCCGTCGAGGGGTCGCACTCAAAGGCGCGCTATGATCGGAAACCTGAGCGCATCCTGGTCGTCGAAGTATGACAGGGAGCAGCATCCCCTTAAAGATCGCGATGTCACTGCGCGCCTACTCATGCCAGCGACCTTTCTTCACCCACAAGCACAGTCGATGCCCTCGTCGAGGATCTCCCGCACCACGCTGCTGCGCCTTGGCCTGGTCTTGCTGGTCTCGCTACTGATTCACGTGGCGCTGTTCGGGGCGCTGCCCGGGCTGCCGCGCTGGAAGGCCAATGATGATGAACCCCTCGTGGCCAGCATCGTGACGCCGCCAGAGCCCACGCCCGTGCTGCGCCCTACCACACCGATCCTGCCACTGCCGCGACCCCATCTCGACCGCCCGCTTCAGAAGATCGATCCGATTCCGCAGATTCCGCAAAGCGCGCCCGTCGACGCTCCTGTACCGCCGGTTCTCACCAGCGACAACGGTGCGACCAGCCTCCCTGCAGGCGGCGCGACAGGCAATGGTGCTGCCCCTTCAGGCGCCGTGTCTGGCCCGGTCACGCCTTTGGGCGACACGCCGCCGGCACCACCTCCAGTTGCACCGGCACCGCCAGCCGCCCGCCCGGTCGACGCCGTCCTCGAATACCGGGTGACCGCACTGGACCCCAAGAAACCCGACCAGAGTCTGGTTGGCAACGGTACCTTGAGCTTCCACAGTGACGCCGATCACTACCGCGCCGCGCTTTTAGCACGCGTCACGTTCGTGTTCGTGTCCCTCACGGTGATGTCCTCGGAAAGCAGCGGTCTGGTCGGCAGCGATGGTCTAGAACCCGAGCAATACAGCGAGACGCCGCGCAACAAGCCGACCCGTACTGCGACCTTCAAGCGCGATGTCAACGGCTCGAGTGTCATCAGCTTCTCGCCCGGTGCCGAGACTGCCAGCGCGGCACCCGGCGCGCAGGATCGCCTGACTGTCTTGCTCCAGGTCGGCGCGCTGATGCAGGCGAACAGCGCGCTGAAACAGGCAGGCGCACGTTTCTCGGTTCCGGTCGCGGGTCTCAAGGGCAACGTCGAGGCATGGAATTTTGCCGTGCAGGGCCTTGAAGCCGTTCACGCCGATACCGGTACCGCCGAAGGCTGGCATGTGTCGCGCGTGCTCAGACCCGGCAGCAACGATCGCGGCATTGAAGTCTGGGTCAGCAACCAGATGCCCAGCATTCCGCTGCGGGTCCGCTATAGCGAGCCGGACGGCTCGACCATCGACCTGCTCCTGGCAAGCCAGAGCTGAACTGCGCTGCCGCGCCTTGCCAGATCGCTGCCGTCCGAGGCCATTCGAGACTCCCATCCTCTCCGGCCCGCTGTTCTGCTCATCAGGCATGGTGACCTG
>CAZZVZ010000041.1:0-13772 GCA_964657655.1 Gammaproteobacteria bacterium
CAAGAACTGCCCGAACTGGAGGACCTGCTCGAGACCGAAGACGACGCGCCGGTGGTGCGTCTCATCAATGCGCTCTTGACCGAGGCGGCGCGCGAAGGCGCATCGGACATCCACTTCGAACCGTTCGAGACCCACTCGGTGGTGCGTTTTCGAGTCGACGGCACCTTGCGCGACGTGATCCAGCCGCGCCGCCAGCTGCACGCAGCGCTGGTGTCACGCATCAAGATCATGGCCAATCTCGACATCGCCGAAAAGCGCCTGCCGCAGGATGGCCGCATCGGCCTGAAGGTCGCCGGCCGCCCGATCGACGTGCGCGTCTCGACCCTGCCGGTCGGCAACAGCGCCTCGCAACCAGAACGCGCGGTATTGCGTCTGCTCGACAAGTCGACCGGCCGGCTCGATCTGACCGCGCTTGGCATGTCAGCGCCGACCCTGGCCAAGATCGACAACCTGATCCGCCAGCCGCACGGCATCGTCCTGGTGACGGGACCGACCGGGTCGGGCAAGACCACCACGCTGTACGCCGCGCTGGCGCGCCTTGATGCCGGTACCACCAACATCCTGACGGTCGAGGATCCGATCGAATACGAACTGACGGGAGTCGGCCAGACGCAGGTCAATTCACGCATCGGCATGACCTTCGCCGCCGCGTTGAGAGCGATCCTGCGCCAGGACCCGGACGTCATCATGATCGGCGAGATTCGCGACCTGGAAACCGCACAGATCGCGGTGCAGGCGAGTCTCACCGGTCACCTGGTGCTGGCGACGCTGCACACCAATGACGCCGTCTCGGCGGTCACACGCCTGGCCGACATGGGGATCGAGCCGTTTTTGCTGTCGTCGAGCCTGCTCGGCACGCTGGCACAACGGCTGGTTAGACGGCTGTGCCCGCATTGCAAGCGTCCAGGCCCCGATGGCATGCAGGCCGTCGGCTGCAGTGTTTGCGCACACACCGGCTACAGCGGACGGACCGGAATCTATGAACTGATGCAGGTCGACGACACCATGCGCCGCCTGATCCACGATCAGGCCGGCGAACCCGAGCTGCGCGATGCAGCACGCGTCCAGGGCATGCTGAGCCTGCGCGAAGACGGTGACCGCTGGGTGCAGTCAGGGGATACCTCGCTCGAAGAAGTGGTGCGCGTCACGCGCGACTGACAATGACGGCTTATCGCTATCAGGCGGCGCTCGAGAGCGGCAAAACCGAAGAAGGCGTGGTCGATGCGGACAGCGCGCGGCTGGCACGCGCGCTGTTGCGCGAACGCGGCCTGACGCCGCTCTCGGTCGATGCCATCGGCGGCGAACTGACCGAAAGCGGGCGGGCTCGCTTCGGCCTTTCGCGCCGGGTGCTGGGCGCACAGGAACGCGCCATCATGACACGGCAGCTGGCCAGTCTGGTGAGTGCCGGCCTGCCGATTTCGCAGGCCTTGCAAACGCTCCAGTCGCAAGCCGAGAAGCCTGGCGTGCGCGATCTGTACGCGTCGATTCGCGGTGACGTCGGCGGTGGCCAGACGCTGGCTGCGGCCTATGCGCGCCATCCGCGCGATTTCCCGGAACTCGATCGCGCCCTGATCGCAGCCGGCGAACAATCCGGCCATCTCGACGAAGTTCTGTCCAAGCTCGCTGACCATATCGAGCGCGCCACCGCGCTCAACAACAAGGTCAAGCTGGCCTTCGCCTATCCCGTCATCGTCACCCTGATCGCGCTTGGTGTCGTGACCGGCTTGCTGACGTACGTGGTGCCACAGATCGTGGGCGTGTTCACGCAGACGCACCAGGCGCTGCCGATCCTGACGCGCCTCTTGATCGGCCTGTCAGTCCTGCTCAGACAATGGGGCTGGCTGATGGTGCTCGTCGTCGTTGCTGTGGCTTTCGCCATCCGCGCAGCGTTGCAGGTGCGCTCCAACAGGCTCGCCTTCGATCGCAGGCTTTTGCATCTGCCGATTGCAGGTCCCCTGGTGCGTCTGTCGAACCTGGCGCGCTTTGCAGATACGCTGTCGATCCTCGTGGGCGCAGGTGTGCCGATCCTGCGCGCCTTGCAGGCAGCGCGCGACACCATCAGGAACCACGTGCTGATCGCCGAAGTCGACGGCGCAATCGACCGGGTGCGCGAAGGCGCCCCGCTGTCACGCGCCTTGAGCCGGCCAGGCGAGGTACGGGGCCACTTCCCGCCGGTTCTCATCAACCTGATCGCAAGTGGTGAAGCAACCGGCCGGCTGCCCTCCATGCTGGAGCGCGCCGCGCGTCAGGAAGCCGACGAATTCGAACGCCGCACCCTGATGCTGACGACGCTGCTCGAACCGCTGCTGGTGCTTGCCATGGGCGGCGTGGTGCTGGTGATCGTGCTGGCCATCTTGCTGCCGATCATCGAGCTCAACCAGATCATTCGCTAAACGTCGCCAGAGCGCCTGTTCAGGCGCCGCTGACGCCACCCGGGCTCGAAGACCCGAGCGGCTGGAGGTCATAGTTGACCGCCGGCTGCGGGCCCGGGTCGCGTGGCGCGGGAGCGCGCGGTGCAGCGCCTGGTGGCTTGGATGAGCCTGGTGGCGGCTGGCGCCTGACGATCTGCATGGCACCGCTGATCAGGCTCGCCACATCCGAAAAATCAGCCGGCACGATCAGGGTGTTGTTGGTCTTGGCGAGATTGCCAAAGGCATCCACGTAACGCTCGGCCACCTTGAGCTGCACCGCATCGAGTCCGCCCGGCGATTCGATCGCAGCCGCCACCTGGCGAATTGCCGAGGCAGTCGCCTCTGCAATGGCCAGCACGCTGGCCGCTTCACCCTGCGCCTGGTTGATGACGGCCTGCTTGTTTCCTTCGGAGCGTGCAATCGCCGCCTCGCGCTCGCCGGTTGCAATATTGATCTGCTCCTGGCGCCGGCCCTCGGAGGCCGCGATCAGGGCGCGCTTGCCGCGTTCCGAGGTGATCTGGGCCTGCATGGCATGCAGGATTTCCTTCGGGGGGGTCAGATCCTTGATCTCATAGCGCAGCACCTTGACGCCCCAGTTCATGGCCGACGCGTCGATGGCAGAAACCACGCTGTGATTGATGCCGTCCCGCTCTTCGAAGGTCTTGTCGAGTTCCAGCTTGCCGATCACCGAGCGAAGTGTGGTCTGTGCCAGCTGCGTGATGGCCATCAGGTAATTAGCCGAGCCGTACGAGGCGCGCATCGGATCGGTCACCTGGAAATAGAGAATGCCATCGACCTCGAGCTGGGTATTGTCGCGTGTGATGCAGATCTGGCTCGGCACTTCGAGGGTGACTTCCTTCAGGGAATGTTTGTAGGGCACCCGGTCCATCCACGGCATGACCAAGGACAGACCCGGCTGCAGCGTGGCGTGATAACGGCCGAAACGTTCCACCACCCAGGCCTGCTGCTGCGGCACCACCTTGATGGTCTTGGCGACCAACACAATGAACAGCACGAAAATGATGACTGGAAACGCAATTGAAAACGGAACCATGAATAACCCCTTGTTGAGTCGTACGGCTCAGGCCGAGTGGGACTTGGCACCGAGCACCAAGGTACTGCCACGCACTGCCTTGATAATCAGAAGTCCGGTGTCTGGCGCTGCTGGCACTTCTGGCACCGCGTCCCACTGGGAACCACGATAGTTGACGCGCGCGTGCCCTTCGACCCAGTGGTGAACCTCGATGGTGGCGCCGATATCGAGATGAAGATCCGGGTTTCTGGCGGCCTCGCCGGGGCGCGGCCGGGCGAATTTGCGGTAGCGATGCCAGGCCACCACACTCGCATAGCCCACCACTACTGCAATCAGAATCTGCATGCCAAGGCCGAGCCCCAGCAGGGACGCAATGCCGCCCGCGAGACAGCCGATGGCGACCATCAGGACGTAGAAGGTGCCCGTCATGACTTCGACGGCAGCAAGCGCCGCAGCGGCGATCCACCACATGAAATGATTCAGTATCACGATTGCTCCGCGCTCTTCATCAAGGCTGCCATGGTACTGCTGTCTTCGACGCGCGGGGGGCATGAAAACGGCGGCCTGCCGGAAACGCCCGCGGTCGCCAAGCTGGCTAGTGCGGGGTGATCAGTGCGCCCGGATAGAAGGAAATCTGGACCAGCAGTGCAACGGCGGCGATCAGGATCGCGAGGATTGTACCGAGATATCCGACCAGCCTTGGTGTCGAACTGGCGGTACTGCGCAACAGTCCCAACGCATGCAGCAGACGACTTGCGATCAGCATGACGCCGATCAGGTGCACCAAAATGATCGAGCCATGTTCAAGCTCAAGGCAGAGCATCAGGAGCAGGCCGCTGGGCAGATACTCGACGGCATTGCCATGAGCGCGCATTGCGCCCAGAAGGCCGGCATGGCCGCCGTCACCTATGAAGATGCCACTGCTGGTGCGGGTACGCCCGACGTTAAGCGAGAGCAATGCAATGATGATTGCCGCTAGCGCGGCATAAAAACCCGTGATCGGAACCAAGTTGTCACCCTCCAGTCGCTCTTCGTGGCGCCCACTATTGTCCCCCATCGCAGCGCGCTTGGGCAAACAGCTCGCTCTTTGCGACTTGAAACCTTGTTAGCTACATGACCCGGGCAAATAGTCATTGGCGAAAAGTCAGCAGTTTGCTAGGGTCGCTTGGCGAATCTGCGCTTCATATGGCTTGATCCTGTCTATGAAACTGCCATGACCATTGCTCTTGCCAGGCTACTGAAAGGCGCTGCACTCGCCGTCGGCGTGCAACTTCTCGCGTTGGGCACTCTTCATGCCGCGACCGTCACGAATTTCACGCCCCAAGGTAGCGTCGCAGAGGTGCAGCAGGTACGCGCCATTTTCAGCCAGGCGATGGTGACACTTGGCGATACCAGTGCGCCAGATCCCTTCTCGATCGCCTGTCCGATGCGTGGCAACGGCCACTGGGTCGATCAGCGCACCTGGGTCTGGGACATGCAAGCCGCAGAGCCGTCCGGTCAGAGCTGCACATTTACCCTGCGCGATGACCTAAAGACACTTAGCCAGGAAGCCTTCACCGGCGCACGCACGTTCCATTTCAGTCTGCCCGCGCTGAGCTACAACCAGCGGATCAACATCTCGTTCATGTATCCGCGTGCAGGACAGGTCATCCGTGAAGACCAGCGCTTCCTGGCCATCTTTGACCATCCGATCCAGTCGCCATCTCCCGCCATGTTCTGCGAGTCCAACGGTCATGCACGCCAGTCGGCGATCATCCTCAATGACGAGGAAACTGCAGAGCTGAAAAAGAGTGTGGGTATCGAGGGACCAGCGCTCGGGTTGCGCTGCCCGGATCGATTCGAACAATCAAGCATGCTGCGACTGGTTCTTGAACGCGGTGAAGGCCGCGACAGGTCTTTCGATTTCCGGGTGCGAGGTCCGCTGTCTGCCGTGATCGTTTGCGATCGGATAACACCGCAAGACGGCTGCCTGATCTCGGGTCAGTTCAATCTGCAGTTCGACAGCATCATCCCCAAGATATTGCTCGAACAGATCCGGCTCATGACCCCGCTCGGACCGGTGTCCGGCAGCGTGAACGCGGGTCACGCCACGCCTTTTTGGCGCAACTACAGCAGTGTGACATTTCACGCCCAACTCGACCCCGAGAATAAGTACAAGCTTGAGTATCCCAAAGACATTGCGGACGTCGACGGACGTCCGATCGAGCCTCGTGCTCTGCCAACCGAGCTTGCAACCAGCAAGGCGCTCGCCGTGGTGGGCTTCGAAGCGGGGCGAATTGCCGTGGTGAGGCGATCAAATAACCCGTCCATTGCCATGCTGTTCGACCATCACCCGGCGCCTGCTTATTTGTCGGAGCTGATCGTGGGCGACGAATCCGACGATCGAGCAGGTGACGAGAAAATCCTGCACTGGCTGGACGTGCTGCAGAATCAAAATCCGATTATCGATAGCCCCAGTGACGCGAGCAAGGCGACAATTACCGAGATCCGTGGCGACGCGTCACACAACGTGTCCCTGGAACGACCAGGACTGCACGTCCTGACGACGGCGCAGGCACTGCTAGCTGACAGTTCGAAGGGTGCATCGACGACCGCGCCACCTGCCAACCCGCTCAAGGAGCAACTCGATGCGGGCGGTGTCCCCGAGCGCGTCGCAGCGTTCGCGACCAGCATGTCGGTGATGCTGAAATGTTCGGCGGAAAACGGCGCGATCTGGGTGACCAATCTGGATGACACACGCCCTCTCGAAGATGTACAACTTCGCGTATACGATCGCCAACACAAACTACTGTGGCAGGGCAAGAGCAACGCAGAAGGCTACGCCTTGGTGCCGGTGCCGATGTGGCAGGACTATCAGACGAAATACACGGTCATCGCGCGGAGCAAGGACGCACTTGGTCACATCGATATTTCAGTGACACGAAGCGATTGGGAAGCTGCCATCAACAGCAATAGCCAGCCCGGAATCTTCGAACTATGGCGCTACGACGCATCGGCGCCGATCCGTGCCAACTCGATTCTTGATCGCACACTGTTCAAGCCGCAAGAGCGTGTCTCGATGCGAACGGTGATCCGTAGTGAAACCTCGCAAGGTCTGGCGATGCTCGCAGAAGGCGCTCGGCCGGAAACGATGCGTATCACCCATCGAGGTAGTGGACAGCATTGGGATGTGCCGCTCACTTGGGATCGGGCCGGAGATGCGGTGTCGACCTTTGACGTGCCAGCGAGCGCCCCGCTCGGCACGTACTACCTGAGCTTGCTGCTGAACGGTCCGGGACGGCCCGGACTGCCAAGCGGCACCTTTCAGGTTCAGGCGTACCGGATTCCCAACCTGACTGGTGATATCAGACTCGAGCCGGAACCAGTCATCTTTGGATCAATGCCAAAGGCGAGCATCGACATCCGGTTCCAGGACGGGGCGCCAGCGCGTCATCTGCTTGTTCACCTGTCAGCAACTTTGTCGTCGACCGTGCCTTTCGATAATCCGCCGCATGAATTTCGGCAGATGGGTCGTCCAATCTACAAGCGCGATCCATTCTGGCCACGCGATGGCTCACCTCTTGTGTTGCTCGACCAAGATCTGACCCTTGATAACGATGGCCACGTCGTAGTGCCTCTTCCAAAACTGCCGGTTGCCAATAACGAATATTCCCTACTTCTAGAGGCCACCTACCCAGACAGTAATGGTGAAGTCGAGACGATCACGCACAACATTGCGGTGCACAACTCGCCATGGCGCATCCTGATCGCATCGGCTGGCCGGGGCACTGTGGGCGATCCGATTCAAATCCGGGTACGCACGCTCGATGCAAGCGGCAATCCGCGCATCAACCAGCCGCTTGAGATCAGCGCGTTCTACAGCCAAAGTTATGACAACAGCAATGCAGGCACACCTCTTGGGTCGGTGTGCAAGATCATCACCGATCACGACGGCAACGCAAATTGTCCCTACGTCTTAACGAAGGAAGGTGCGTACCAATTTACTGCCAGCGCCCGCGACGAGCATGGCCAGACGGTTGAAAGTGACGTCGCTGTTCAGGCGCAGATCCCCTCCGATCACATGAAGGATCTTTTCCTAACGGCAGACCATGCAAAGTACAAGCCAGGAGATATCGCACACATCCTGGTCCAGACACCCTTCGTCTCCGCCAAGGCATGGCTTGCCGTGGAACGTGAAGGCGTGATCGAGTCGACCTTCGTAACGCTGACAGGACCCGAGAGTTACGTTGACGTCCCAATTCGTGCCAGCTACGGGCCAAATGTCTACGTCTCGCTGGTTGCAATCCCGCGCGGTGCAGAGCTTCCTGTCGGGCGGCTGCCGAACCACGCCTCAGGCGTGGTGAACCTAGCGGTAGACCCGGTTGCCAACGCACTCTCCGTCAACGTGCGAAGCGACAAGTCAGTTTACGCGCCACGCCAGAGTGCTCAGCTTCATATCCGCGTCGCTGCACCAGACGGCGGACGACCCAAGGCCCCTGTGCGTGCCACGCTAGTTGCAGTCGACGAGGCGCTGCTCGACCTGCACGACAATGACAGCTGGCAGCTGCTTAAGAAAATGATGCAAGAACGCCCCTATGGCGTCGCCACCGCGACGCCCTTAGCATCAGGAGTACGGGACGATAAAAAGAAGATCATCATGGAGTTGCAGCAGAAACTACTATGGGCATTGCAGCGCCAGTCCCAGGGCTCGCTCCGAGCGCCAATGGCCATGATGCTGGCGCCCCCCCCTGCACCCGCACCGGCGCCAGCTGCGATGAGCAACATGACCGAGGACCAGAGTCTCGATCGCGTCACGCTAAGCGAAGCCAATTTAAAGCGCGCCGATAGCGAGACTCCAAGGATTGAAAATCCGTCGGACCAAAACGCAGCCTCTGGTGGCGGCGCCAGCGTCGCGCTACGGCGCGTCATCAGCTCCTTGCTCACCTGGCAGGCCGATATCCCTCTTGATCAAAACGGTGAGGCGATAGTCGCCGTGCCCCTGAAGGACTCGCTGTCACGTTTTCGGGTAGTGGTTGTCGCATCAGCTGGGGAGGCTCAGTTCGGGACCGGCGCTGCTGACTTCGTCATCACGCAAGACATCCAGATCAGTGCAGGACTTGCACCCGTGGTGCGCCAGGGCGATCATCTGAGCGAATCGATCACAGTACGCAACCGAAGCGCACGTGCCCTCGTGCTCGACGTGACCGCTAAAAGCGACGGCCTGCATGCCTTGCTGCCTAAGCGCATTCTCACCCTGTCACCTGGTGACGCACGAAGCGTCTCGTGGGACATCACTGTGCCGTCCGCTGTTGCGCCCCTAAACTTCGAGTTCAGCGCACTTGAGCAAAACCATACAAGAAATGGCGACCGGCTCACCTTTGAACAGCGCGTCGACCCAGCCACACCCATCACCGTCAGGGCAGCAGAACTCGCCCAGGTCGACCCCTCGTGGATCATTCCCGTAGCAGCGCCACCTGGCAGCCTGCCGGGCACTGCGTCGGTAAATGTCAGCCTTCAGGCCAGCCTTGCCGGAGAGATGCCAGGCGTCACCAGCTGGATGAACGCATACCCGTTCAACTGCATCGAGCAACGCACCTCGATTGCCCTCGCAACGCACAACCAGGAAGCTCTTGATGCCGTCTTGAGTGACCTGCCGAAATACCTCGACGCCGATGGTCTGCTCAATTATTTCCCCACTCAACCCTTTACACAGAACGGCGGGAGTGACGTCCTGACCAGCTATCTTTTGAATATCGCGAAGGCCTATGACGTCACCCTGCCGGCCGGGCCGCTCGCACGCATGACATACGCCTTGACCCGCTTCGCCCACGGCCGGCTAGTACGCCACAGCTGGGCACCGCTCAACGACCAGACAGCGCGCCGACTGGCAGCCATCGCTGCATTGAGCCAGTACGGCAAAGCCGACCTCGACATGCAACAGGATATTCATGTCGACGTGGAGCGCTGGACCACAGCGATGCTGATCGACCAGATGACCATTGCCGCGCACATCGCGAATTATCCGGATGCAGTCGCCACACGTGAACGGATCGGCCAGCAATTGCGTGCCCGCGTCACCTACCAGGGACGTCGCGCGGTGCTGTCGACCGAGAAACGCGACCTCTGGTTCTGGCTGATGCAAAACGGCGATGTCGACACGGCACGCCTGCTTCTTTTGGTCAGCGAACTGCCCGATTGGCATGACGATATGCCCCGGCTCCTGACCGGTTTTCTGGCACGTCAAGAACACGGCGCATGGGCCACCACCGTCGCCAACGCCTGGGGCGTAGCGGCGGTATCACACTTCGCGAGCAGTTACGAGAAAGAGCCCGTGACCGGGCCCACGCTTGTCAGCCTTGGTTCCCGTAGCACGTCGGTGTTGGTCGAGGGCGCGCGCAACCAGCCTTCGGAAAAAGTTGCGTATCCGCTTGGCGTGCAAACCGACCTGAAGATCTCTCACAGCGGCGCTGGTGCGCCCTGGGCCACGGTCGAAGTGCGTGCTGCGGTGCCGCTCAGCACGCCGCGCTATGCTGGCTACCGTATCGACAAGCGGGTGACGCCCGTGGTCCAGAAGATCAAAGGCCAGGTCTCGGTCGGTGATGTCTATCGCGTTCACCTCGACATAGACGCGCAGTCCGACAGTACCTGGGTGGCGATCACTGACCCGGTGGCTGCCGGTGCGAGCATCCTCGGCAACGGCCTCGGTCGCGATTCAAGTGCGTCGACCGCCGGCGAAAAAAATAGCGGCGCCACGTGGCCGGAGTTCGTCGAACGCGATTACACCGCCTACCGCAGCTTTTATCGGTTCGTGCCGCGTGGCAAGTTCAGCGCCGAGTACACCATAAGGATTAATAACCCGGGTGACTTTTTGTTGCCGCCCACACGCGTCGAAGCGATGTACGCACCCGATGTATTCGGCGAGACACCCAATGCCGCATTGTCAGTAGCGACAATCAATGCGCGCTAGTTGGCCTTGCTCGCATGGGCGGGCCGGTTGGTGGCTGTGAGATTGGTCGCCCTTTATGCAATCCGCGTCGAGCAGCGCCGTTTGTCCGCGCGCAGGGGCTTTCGCTGCGCATAGCGTGGCCACATTGGGCGCGCTAGCTGTTCAGGACTGGGATATCGAGCGATTCGCCGATTTGGCGTGATCGAGGGACTTCTTGTGATTCAAAGCAGCCTGAAGCGTTGCGCAGCCACGCAAGCAGGAACGCAGCTATCCCCGAAATAAGCGGACTCAGATCGGATCCATCGATGGCTGCGAGGTGCGACTTGCGCAGACAACTGCTCGAGCTAAAGGACGTTCGAACGTCTTCGCATGTTCGACGAGCATCGTGCGCCATGCCTCTATCTCGCTAGTCGCTTTCCTCGATCCATGCCATCTGGATCGCTTCGAGAATTTTCTCGCCGGAGCGGTTTGGATCGTCATCAAACTCGGGAAGCGCCAGCACCCAGGCGTGCAGATCGGTAAAACGTACGACCTTGGGATCGATGTCGGGATGCGCTTCGATGAGCGCCAGTGCAATGTCGAGCGAGTCAGTCCATTTCACGCTTAAGCCTCCTTGGCGTGGTTGATGGTGTAGCGCGGGATCTCGATGGTCAGATCGCTCGCTCCAACCAGCGCTTGGCAGGAAAGCCGCGATAACGGGGACAAGCCCCAGGCCTTGTCGAGCATGTCGTCTTCGTTGTCATCAGAAGGCTCGAGACTGTCGAAACCCTGGCGCACGATCACGTGACAGGTGGTGCAGGCGCACGACAGTTCGCAGGCGTGCTCGATCTCGATATGGTTGTCGAGCAGCACGCGGCAGATTGAGGTGCCGATCGGCGCATCAAGCACGGCGCCCTGAGGACAGATATCGACGTGCGGGAGAACGGTGATGGTGGTCATGAATGCTTTCTGGTTCAGGCGATTTCGTCGAGCCGCTTGCCGGCCAGCGCACGCTGGATGCCACGGTCCATGCGGCGCGCTGCAAATTCTTCGCTGCCCGCCCCGAGTGCCTCGGTTGCGAGCCGGATCGCCTCGGTATCTCCACTCTTGTACAGCGCCTCAAGGGCGTCGATCAGCGCGAGCAGCTCAGCCGTTTCAGCCTCGCTTAGCAGATCCCCATCTGCGGATAGCGCGCTGCGCGTGGCCAGCAACAGCCGCTCGGCATCGACCTGCTGTTCACGCAAAGCGCGCACTTGCATATCGTCTGCCGCGTGACCGAAACTGTCTTCCAGCATCTTGGCGACTTCTTCGTCGGACAGACCATAGGAAGGCTTCACCATGATGGATGCTTCGACCCCTGACAGCATTTCACGGGCTTCGACCGAGAGCAATCCGTCTGCGTCGACCTGATAGGTGACGCGAATGCGTGCCGCGCCAGCCGCCATGGGCGGGATGCCGCGCAATTCGAAGCGTGCCAAAGACCTGCAGTCGCTCACCAGTTCACGCTCGCCCTGCACCACATGAATTGCCATGGCGCTCTGGCCATCCTTGTAGGTGGTGAAGTCTTGGGCACGTGCAATCGGAATGGTGGAGTTGCGTGGAATGATGCGTTCCGCAAGGCCGCCCATGGTCTCGACCCCAAGCGACAGGGGAATCACATCGAGCAGCAGCCAGTCTTCACCACTGCCGCGATTTCCCGCAAGCAGATTGGCCTGCAAGGCAGCGCCGAGCGCGACGACCTGATCGGGATCAATGCCAGTCAGGGGATCGGTGCCGAACAGTTCAGCCACTGCAGCCCTGACCTGCGGCATGCGTGTGGCACCGCCCACCATCACGACACCCTTGACGGCGCCACCATCGAGCCTGGCATCGCGCAGCGCGCGGCGCACAGAAGTCAGCGTACGCGCCACGAGCGCTGCTGTCGCGTCCTCGAACGCGGCACGCGTCACGCTGGCCGATACTTCCCTGCCGCTGGCTATAAATGAAAGGCTCGTTTCAATCTCGTTGCTCAGCCGATGCTTGGCGGCACGCGCTGCTCCCAGCAGCTGTGCCCGTTCGCCCGGAGTGGCGGCTTTACTGCCTGCGGCGGTCTCAGCCAATCCAGCCAGAACCTCGTCGAAGTCGTCACCACCGAGCGCCGAGTCACCACCAGTTGCAAGCACTTCGAAGATGCCGCGCGACAGTTTCAGGATCGAAATGTCGAACGTGCCGCCGCCCAGGTCGTAGACCGCGTAGACGCCCTCGGCTACGTTGTCCAGGCCATAGGCGAGCGCCGCTGCGGTCGGCTCGTTCAACAAGCGCAGCACGTTAAGACCTGCGAGTTGCGCAGCATCCTTGGTCGCCTGGCGCTGGGCATCATCGAAATATGCGGGCACGGTAATCACAGCCCCTACCAGCTCGTCCCCCAGGCTGTCTTCGGCGCGCTGACGCAAGGTCGCGAGTATCTCTGCTGACACTTCCACAGGACTCTTGGTGCCAGCGCGTGTCTTGAGCTGCACCATGCCAGGCGTATCGACGAATTCGTAGGGCAGCGCCTCACCATACAGTCTGGTGACGTCGGCCAGGCCGCGCCCCATCAAGCGCTTGACCGACACCACCGTGTTGAACGGATCCTCGGCACGAGCGGCCAGTGCCTTGGCGCCGATCTCGGTGCGTCCACCTTCAAAGTAACGCACTGCAGAAGGCAGCAATGCTTGTCCATCGTCATCGGTCAGCACTTCGGCCACGCTGTTGCGCACCGATGCAACCAGCGAATTGGTGGTGCCGAGGTCAATGCCGACTGCAAGGCGGCGCTGGTGCGGTGCCGGGGCCATACCCGGCTCTGAGATCTGGAGAAGCGCCATGAAAAATGTCTGGAAAGGTCAGTTCAGTAAAGGCGCTGAATCATATAACTGATGCATCGATGGCGCGCTCGAGGTCCTCGCGCGTCTTGTCGAGGAACATCAGACGGCGCACCGCCTGCCCGGCCGCCGCAAAATCATGCTGGCCGTCGATCAGCTGCGCAATTTCACGGGTTGCAGCATCAAACTCACCGCTCAGACGCGCCAGCAGCTTCTCGAGCGCGGCGGCGTCAGAAGCTGCCCTTGCGTCATCGAGTGACTCGCGCCACTCGAGTTGTGCCATCAGAAATTCAGCCGGCATGCGCGTATTCGATTCGACTTCCAGGTCCACGCCATGCAGTTCGCACAGGTAGCGCGCACGCTGCAGCGGTTCCTTCAACACGCGATACGCTTCATTGACACGCGTTGCCCACTGCATGGCGAGGCGCTTGGCCGCGACACCGGCGCTTGCGAAGCGATCCGGATGGACTTCTCCCTGAACCCGATGAAAGGCCGCGTCGAGCAGCGCACCATCGAGCGCCATGCGCTCGGGCAGTGCAAACAGCGTGAAGTGATTTTGTGCGATATCCATAAATGGCAAAGGC
>CAZZVZ010000042.1:0-13740 GCA_964657655.1 Gammaproteobacteria bacterium
CGCGCTTGATTTCAACCTGACGCGCTTTACGCAGTTTCCGCAAGCCTATCAGGACGCGCTCGCGGCCGGGCGCATCGATCCCGACACGCAGCACATCGTCACCTTCTGTACCGGTGGTATCCGCTGTGAAAAGGCAGCACTCTACCTGCAGGAACAAGGCGCTCAAGCGGTGACCCAGCTCGAGGGCGGCATTCTCAAGTACTTCGAAGAGGTGGGCGGCGAGCACTACCAGGGCGAGTGCTTCGTGTTCGACGACCGGGTCGCGCTCGACGCCGCGCTCAAGCCGACCGCGACGGTGCAGTGTTACGCATGCCGCGCGGTCGTCACCCCAGAACAGCAGGCCGATGCGCGCTACCGGATCGGCGAATCATGCCCTGCATGCCACAGCAAGACAGAGGCTACGCTGGTGGAATGATCGGCCGCGTTACGCTGCTGCTGCGCTGCGGCGATGCGGCAATCTTGAAGGTGTTCTTGCCTGCGCTCTTGGCCGAATACATGGCAATGTCAGCGGCGTGCATCAATCCCACCACGCCATCGGCGGTATCCGGATAGAGTGCCACGCCAATACTGGTGGAGACCGACACGCTCTTGCCGTCGAGCTCCATTGGCGCTGCAATCTGTTCGATCAGGCGCGAGGCCATGATCTCGAGATCGTTCAGTCCCGAGAACTGATGCAGCACGATGACGAACTCATCACCACCCAGGCGCGCCACGGTGTCGAGCTGGCGCACATGCTGGGCCAGGCGAATGGCAGTTTGCTTCAGCACCTGATCGCCGATCTGATGGCCGAACTGGTCGTTGATCTGCTTGAACCCGTCGAGGTCGAGCATCAGCAAGGCGATGCGTGCCGACTCGCGCCGTGCACGCGCCAGCGACTGTTCGAACCGATCCTGCAGCAAGCGCCGGTTGGGCAGCCCGGTCAGCTCATCGTGATTGGCCGAATACCAGCTCTGTTCTTCCTGCGCCTTGGTGGCCGAGATGTCGGCAAACACCCAGATGAAGAGCAGCCCGAGATCGTCGACTTCGGTTGAGCGTCCCGTGATCGACACCCAGATCGGTTGCCCGTTGGAGCTCAGGATGCGTTGCTCGACCTTGATCACCTGGCGATGCTCGATCAGCTGGTCTTCGACGTTGTCCCACTGTCCCGGGTCTTCGAAGAACTGGTTGAGCGGCCGCGTCACGAGATCGCCCAGTGTGTAGCCGATCAGATCGGCAAAAGCCTGATTACAGCGATAGATGCGCCGGTTACGCATCAGCACGATGCCTTCGCCTGCTGCATCAAAGATGAGGCGCTGAAGTCTGGTCGCATCCTGGAAGGCACGCTCGCGTCGCTTGACGTGCGTCACGTCGGTGCTGACGCCCATCACGCCGGTGAATACCCCTTCACGATCGAACAGCGGCACCGCGTTGATACTGACGAAAACGCGCCGCTTGGATTTGGTCATGTGCACCATTTCCACGTTGCGTACATTTTCGCCGCGCAGCACCGGATCGAACAAGGCGCGCGCTTCGGGCAGCAGCGATTCGGGCGGCATGAATTCGTGGATGTGACGCCCGATCATTTCCCCGGGCTCGTAGTCGTACAGCTCTTCGGCGCCCCGGTCGTTGATGAACGTCACGATGCCTGCCGCATCGCAAGACCAGATGCAGGTATTGGAGGCTTCCACCAGGCTGCGGTGAAACACCTCACTCTCGCGCAGGCGCGTCTGGATCAGGTTCATCGCCGTGGTATCGGTGACCGATCCGGTAAAGCGGCTCGGCATCTTGTTGTCGCCCAGCAAGACGATCGCGGTCTCGCGCAGCCAGCGGATTTCCTGATTGACCTGGACCCGGTACTGCACATCGAAGGGCTCGCCCTTGAGCAGCGTCGCCTGGCGCTCGTCGGCGACGCGCTCGCGATCGTCAGCGACGATCAGATCGTGATGGAAAAACAGGCGGCGCGGCAGTTCAAACCCGTCTTCGCGCACCGGCAGACCCAAAATGCTGCAAAAGCGGCGCGAGAAGAAGAAACGTTCTTCGACCAGGTCGACATCCCAAACTCCCGACTGCAACGCATCGAGCGCCAGGCGCAGCCGCTCCCGGCTGGCACCGAGCTCACGCTCCGTGGCGAGCCGCTCGGTAATATCCTCAAACACCGTGACCAGCGGTGAATCGCGATCGTCAGGATCAACCAGGCCGGCATTGACCTCGACCGACAGCGCACTGCCGTTCTTGCGCCGGCGTTGCTGGATCCTCGATCCGGCAGCACTGCCGCTGATCAGTGCCTGGGCGTGCGTTTCACTGAGCGAATGATGGCGATCGGACAGTGCCAGCTGGAACACCGGTGCGCCAATCAGATCGTCGCGCTCGTAGCCGAGCATCTGCAACAGGCGTTGATTGCAATCGGTGATGATGCCGGCATGGGTGACCAGCACCCCCACTGTGAGCGTATCGAGCAAGGTGCGCTGCTCGGCCGCGAAGGTCTCGTGCTGCAGCCGCTCGAACACCGTGCGCCGGTAGCGCTTGGCACTGAGGATGTTGGCAGCCAGACCAAGCACTGCGATCAGCATCCACAGCACCAGCAGCGCCTTGGCGAACGGCACGTCCGAGGTCGCAAACGCGAGGCCCTGGCCAAGAAAGATCGGCACCAGGAAGTAGGGCCCGGCCAGGCGGCTCAGCCCAAATGCCGAGAGTCCGGCGAAAGCCACAGTGGTCACCACCGTGGCGATGGCGAACGTGGTGGTCGGGTCGCCGATCGCGACCAGACAGGCAAGCGTCCCCCAGGACACGCCCTCGAGCAGTGCCGCCAAGGCGAGAGCGCGCTCCCAGATGGGCGAGGCGGATTGCACGTTGTCGCGCGTTCTGCGCCATACCACGTAGATGGCGATGCGAATCAGCAGCGCAGCGGCCACCACTGCGGTCCACGAATACACCCCCCAGGCATCGAACAGGTGCCACACCAGCAGATGCGCCACCATCGCCGCGACCACATCGGCTGTCACCACCAGCAGCCCGAGCCGCACCAGCGAGTCGAACAGGTCGGCGCGATAGCGTGCGTCGATCGGACCTTCCTTGGTTGGCGGCGAGTCGCGGCGGCGAGGCTTGGGTGGCGGACGGGTCATGTACGTATCAGGCGATGCTGGCGACGCTCGCCTGGCTGCATGAAAGAATTTGAGCTCGAAATCATCGCCTCGAAGGCGTGCAGCACGCGCTCAGACGCTCAGTTGAACTGACCGAATATAATCTGACGCAGCACCGTTGCCACGGTCGAAAGTCACACTTCGCTGCAAAGGTTGTCGCGTGCATCCATCCCCCCTAGGCCGGCGCCTGTCCTACGTTGGCCGTTTCGCTCCAACGCCCAGCGGGCCGCTCCATCTCGGCTCGCTGGTCACCGCGATGGCCAGCTGGCTCGATGCCCGTGCCGTCGACGGCCTGTGGCTGGTGCGCATCGAAGACCTCGACACGCCTCGCAACCTGCCCGGCGCGGACCAGGACATTATTTCGACGCTGGCGACATTTGGCATGGTCTCAGATAAACCCGTCACCTGGCAAAGCCAATCCCTGCCTGATTACTGGCACGCGCTCGAGCGGCTCGAGGCCGAGGGCCTGGTGTACCGCTGCACCTGCACCCGACGCGAGATCGCGGAATCGCCGCTCGCGGCCGGCGGCATCGCCATTTATCCCGGAACCTGCCGCTCGCGCAGCAAGGCACCCGCCGGCGAGGCGCGCGGGGCCTGGCGACTCAAGGTGGACGACGACGAAATCTGCTTCACAGACCGCTACCAGGGGCCGATTTGCCAGCATCTGGCACGCGCGGTCGGAGATTTCGTGCTGCGCCGGGCCGATGGCACCGTGACCTACCAGCTTGCGGTCGTGGTCGACGACGCCAAGCAGGGCATCACGCATGTGGTTCGTGGCGCTGACCTGATTGATTCGACGCCGCGGCAGGTCTATCTGCAGTCCAAACTCAGCCTGCCGCCGGTTCGGTACTGGCACGTTCCTGTGGTGCAAAACCAACAAGGCGAGAAGCTCAGTAAACAGACCGGCGCCATGGCGCTCGACCGCTCCGCGCCGCTGGCCGAATTGCGCCACGCCGCGCTTCATCTGGGTCTGGGCGCCATCGACGAGCAGAGCGTCGATCGCTTCTGGCGCCAGGCGCTGCTGCGCTTTCGCGAACAGCAGGCCGAGCGCGTCGGCTCGCGTGTCCAATTTGCTGGAGGAAATTGATGCAAGACGAAGAGCTGGCACTCAGGATCGTTCAGGCCACCAGCACCATCGCACTGGTCGGAGCCTCGCCCAGTCCGCTCAGAGAGAGCCATCGCATCATGGCCTATCTGCTGCGCGTCGGCTTTGAGGTGATCCCGGTCAATCCAATGGCAAGCGAGGTTCTAGGCCGCGCCACCGTCAAGGACGTGCGCGATATCAAGGTCGCGATCGATACGGTGGTGTGTTTCAGGCGCAGCGAAGAAATCGAACCCGTCGCCCAGAGCGCCATCGCCATCGGTGCCAAGCACCTGTGGATGCAGCTCGGTGTCGTCAATCAGAAAGCGCGCGGCGAGGCAGAAGCAGCTGGGATTCTGGTTGTGATGGATCGCTGTTTCATGATCGATCACCGCCGACTGATGCTGTCGCGCTGACGCGCGCGCCGTCTCAAGCGCCGTGACTAGGCCGGCTCGGTGTTGCGCTTCTTGGAACTCAACAGTGCTGCAACAGCAGGTCTTTTCTCGCTGTTGTTGACCGGCAAGGCGCTGGCGGCGGCCTGAGGTGCTGGCGCCGAGCTGGCATTCTCGTCGGGCTGATAGGGCTTCAAGAACCACTCGTCGACCGGAGCCTGACGCGGCGTCGAGTAGCGCGAGCCACTGCTGCGCTCGGGACGCTGATCGCGCGTTGCAGATCCATGGCGTTCTTCCCGTGCACCACGGTCTTCGCGTGGCGTGCGTTCTCGCACACGTGCGCGTTCGGGATCAAAGCCTTCCAGTTCACCGCGCACAATCGGCGTCTTGGTGAGTTTCTCGATATCGAGCAGATAGCGCTCTTCCTCGCGCGACATCAGCGAGATGGCATCACCAGAGGCGCCAGCACGGCCGGTGCGGCCAATGCGGTGCACATAGTCCTCTGGCGAGTGCGGCAGATCGTAATTGATGACGCACGGCAGTTCGACGATATCGAGGCCGCGCGCTGCTACATCGGTGGCCACCAGCACTTCGACTTCGCCGCGCTTGAACGCCTCGAGCGCGACCATGCGTTCCTTTTGCGACTTGTCGCCGTGAATCGCATCTGCCTTGATGCCTTCTTTGATCAGCTCGCGTGCAAGACGCGAGGTGCCGATCTTGGTGTTCGAAAAAACGATCACCTGCTTGAGACCACGCGAGCGGATGATATGGGCCACCGCAGCGCGCTTGGCATCGCTTGCAACCGAATACACAGTCTGCGTGACATTGTCGGCAGTGGCATTGCGGCGTGCCACTTCGATCAGCGCCGGATCATGCATGAAGGTCTGTGCCAGTTTCTTGATCTCGTTTGAGAAGGTGGCAGAGAACATCAGGTTCTGACGCTTCTTGGGCAGCAAATTGATGATGCGTTGCAGATCGGGCAAGAAGCCCATGTCGAGCATACGGTCGGCCTCGTCGAGCACCAGGATCTGGGTCTGCGACAGGTTGAGCGTCTTTTGCTGCACGTGATCGAGCAGCCGGCCAGGTGTGGCAATCAGGATTTCGACCCCGGCGCGCAGCGCTGCGGTCTGTGGCGCCATGTCCATGCCGCCAAACACCACCGTGGTGCGCAATGGCGTGTGGCGCGCATAGGCAGCCACATTTTCGGCCACCTGGTCAGCCAGCTCGCGGGTTGGCGTCAGGATCAGCGCGCGCACCGGGTGGCGGGCCGGCGAGGTGCTGCTGCTGGCCTGCGGCAGCAGCATCTGGATGATCGGCAGCGCAAAGCCTGCGGTCTTGCCGGTCCCGGTCTGGGCGGCTCCCATCACATCGCGGCCGGCCAGCACCACGGGAATGGCTTGCGCCTGAATCGGGGTCGGCTGGGTATATCCCTGATCACTCAGGGCACGCAGCAGGTCGGCATGTAAGCCGAAATCGGAGAACAGATTTGTCGTTGAGGTCACTGAAGAAAGATCCAAGGATGCAGTGTGCGCATCCAGCCGGGTGAAGATTGCCGCCCGGCGGCAGCCAAGTCGCGCACGGACTCGCCAAGACCGCGATTATCGCAGGTCTCGCATGACGGTGCCATGAAAGCGTCAGTTGCGCGTTGCTATCTGACCCTTTTTCCGGTGATTTCCGGATGGTTTTGGGCCATTTCCGCCTTACAGCAGCCTTTTGATGACCTCGCGCAGTGTTGCAAACATGAGGTCGATTTCGGCCTTTTCAATCATCAGAGGCGGCGAAAGTGCGATGGTTTCGCCGGTATAGCGTGTCATCAGGCCTGCATCAAAGGCATTCCTGAAGACGTCGCCGGCCCTTTTGCCGGGCTGGCCTGGCCGCGGCTCGAACTCGATGGCACCGATCAGACCGAGGTTGCGCACGTCAATCACGTGCGGCAGGCCGGCCAGGCTGTGCAACGACTCCTGCCAGTAGCCCGCCAGGTTCTGCACATTCTCGAGCAGCTTCGACTCGCGGTATTCCTCGAGGGTGGCAAGCGCTGCAGCGCTTGCCAGCGGGTGACCCGAATAGGTGTAACCATGAAACAGCTCGATACCGCTCTTGGCAGCATCGCTGCCGCTCATGAAAGCGTCGTAGATGTAATCCTTGGCGAGCACAGCGCCCATCGGCACTGAACCATTGGTGAGACCCTTGGCAGTGGCGATCATGTCGGGTTCGACATTGAAGAAGTCAGCGGCGAACGGCGTACCCAGACGGCCGTAGCCGGTGATCACTTCGTCGAAGATCAAAAGGATGCCGTACTTGACGCAGATGGCCTTGAGCCGTTCAAGATAGCCTTTGGGCGGCACCAGCACGCCGGTCGAACCAGCCACAGGCTCGACGATGACGGCCGCGATGGTGGAAGGGTCATGCAGCGCCACGATGCGTTCCAGTTCATCTGCGCGTTCCATGCCGTGGAGAGGCTGCCCCTTCGAGAAGGCATTGCGGGCCAGGTCATGCGTGTGCGGCATGTGATCGACGCCGGCCAGCAGCGGCCCGAAGAATTTCCGATTGTTGACAATGCCACCCACCGATATGCCGCCGAAGCCGACGCCGTGATAGCCACGCTCGCGTCCGATCAGCCGGGTGCGGGCTGCGTCACCGCGCACCCGGTGGTAGGCCAGTGCGATCTTCAAGGCCGTGTCGACCGATTCCGAACCCGAATTGGTATAGAACACCTTCTGAAAGCGCTGGTTGCTAAAGCGCACCAGCTCCGAGGCGAGCTTGAATGCTGCCGGATGGCCGATCTGAAACGATGGCGCGTAGTCGAGTTCGGCCGCCATGCTCTGAATCGCGCTGACGATGCGCGGCACGCCATGGCCCGCATTGACGCACCAGAGCCCGGCAGTGCCATCCAGGATCCTGCGTCCTGCGACATCCTCGTAATACATGCCACGCGCCGACTTCAAAAGGCGTGGTTCGGCCTTGAAATCGCGGTTGGCGGTGAACGGCATCCAATACGCGGACAAATCAAGAGGCGTTTCTGAAAGATCCATTGCGGCGAGTGGTCTGGAATTGATCGGGGAAAACCATAGTGTGGTGGTTCGTCAGGAGCGGCGCAAGCAGCGCTGCGACCCGTTCCTCAAGTATCGCGCTGGCAGGCCGAAGAGTTAATCATCGCGCCACAGAAAAAGTGCCGCAGTAAGCGCGAGGCTGCCGAGCCAGATGAGCAAGGCGCTGTCCGTGAAATAAGGGAAAACACAGAGCGCCAGACCAAGGCCGAGAGCACGCGGCTTGCGCTGTTTCATGCCGTACAGGAAGGCGACGCTGCCGATCACGCCAAACACGATCAGCGCGAACACCACCGAAGGTGAAGGAAGTGTGAATTGCTGCATTGAGCCGACGTCATTCATTGCGACGCACCATGATGGAGCATTGATCGAGATGTTTCATTCTTTATCGCAAACAATTGTCAACCGGGTGGCAATACGGGCGTTTCCTACTTGAGAAGTCATGCAACAACCCCGATCATTCGGGCCAACGAGACGTGGTAGGTGAATCGAATCATGAAAGACACTGCAGAAGTCGTTATTGGACCTTGGATTGTCGCTTCGTTGGGCGAGGCGGGTGTACCCGTGTCGAACGGCGCCGGGGTGCACTTTCAAATCCGCTTCAACGAAGAACCGATCGCATGCATCGTCAGCCGCCAGGCGCTTGAAGCATTGCATCACGGCCCGGTCGAGGATCTGGTGCAAGCCTACCGCGATCATCGTGGTCGCATCGACGAACTGGCTCAGGGCCTGGTCGCGATGGGCTTCCGCGCGCCGCGCGTGGTGGTGCGTCTGCATCACGTCGCCCACTAGCCGTATTCGCGCTACGCCTGCCACACGGCGTAGCCCTTCTGCCGCAGATCCTCAGCGAGTTCCTGCTCCATAGCAACAGCGATGGCATAGGGCATCGGGTTGAACACTGCGTACAGCTCGGGAAGCAGTCGCAAGCCGTACTGGGTGACGTAGCGATTGGCCTGGATGCCGGCCTTGTGCCGATCAAAGCGCAGATCAGGATCGAGTCCTGTCATGCCGACATAAAGGCAGCGCATGCCGTAGCGGTGTGAGGGATTGGCCCGGACGAACTTTCCCTCCTTCAGCACCGCTTGATCGAGTTCCACCACATAGACATGGTGGCGTGCCCTTTGTCCCGTCACACGCTTCTTTCGGGCCGGCCGCGACGCATCCGCGTCACTCACCGATGCATCTCGGCGAAAAATCGTCACCAAAAGCAACGTTTTTGTGTTGCTTTGACGGCACAAACCAAAAGCTCCGGTTGAGCATCTTTACCTCTTTCGAACTTGCGCGCGCTGCGGGGGCGTTATTGCAACGCATCACAAAGCGCAGCAGCGCGCCGCCCGGTCATTTTGCGAACAACGATGAAGGGTCGGCGAAGGCCTTGAATTCCAGTGCGTTGCCACTCGGATCAAGAAAAAACATGGTGGCCTGCTCGCCCACTTCGCCCTTGAAGCGGATATGCGGCTCGATGATAAAGCTGATGTTGGCGCCCTGGAGACGCCCGGCAGCCTCATGCCATTGATCCATGCTCAACACCACGCCGAAGTGGCGCACGGGTACCTGGTCACCGTCGACCGCACTGTGAGCGGCGTGCCCGGTCTGCCCGGGTGCGAGGTGCGCCACGATCTGATGGCCATAGAAATTGAAGTCGACCCAGTCAGGCGCGCTGCGCCCTTCAGGACAACCGAGCAGTTCGCCGTAGAAGGAACGCGCAGCGGCGATGTCGTGCACGGGAAAAGCCAGGTGAAAGGGTGGCATGGGGGCGGCAGAGTTCATGGCGAAAACGCAGGAAAATCGTCGGGAGTCACAGTGTATGAGTGCGCCACACCACATGCCAAGTGCCCGATCGCGCCATCGCTGACGTCATCTTGCAGCTAGACGGTCAGCGTTATCATGCAAACGAGACGGTCGCCGTCACAGACGACAGGCTCACGAAGGTCGAGGACTGCATTTTAAAAGGAGCCAGGACGATGTCCGATCAGAGCCGCCATGACAGCGCGCCACGCTTTCACATCGCCATTCTTGAAGATGACGGCGAACATGTGAACACACGTCGCACAAGGTTGATGCTGACCCCCGAAGGCAGCGCCCAGGAAGCACTCGGTGATCTGCTCAAATACGCCTCACCCAACGCCGACCCAGCGATCGTCGGCCAGCATCTTGCCGCCATCCTGCATGGATCTGTTGGCGTTCACCTGGTTGGGACCTGGCCACCCAATGTTCCGGCCGGCGGCCAGCCGAGCGCGACTGATGGCTACTGTTCCAAATGCGGGCAGAAGGTCGCATAGAAGTGCCTCAAGGCGCCTTTCACGTTTGGCCGGCCAACGCAGCAGGTGCTCCGCTCAAGCTGCAGCTCGAAGGTGATCGGCCGGTCACCGCGCCAGATCCCTTCGATCCTGCCGCCACCGAGATCTACTTCGGCATCGCAGCTGACGCACCGCAACCGATTCCCAAAGCGCAAACCGATATCAAGGACGGCGTTGAAGCTGCGCTGCGCGCCATTGGCCAGCTCTATCTCCCAGCCGGCACGGCGTCTGACAATCAGCAGAGATTTCGCGCCTACTATGTGCGGCTCTTCAGCCTCGCCCAACTCGGCTGCGAGGCAAGCAATGCGCAACCCGAAATTGCGGCTGGCGCGCTCGCCATGCTGACAAGCGACCTGATCGACGACGAAGCAGGCAAGGTCAAGAGCAAGCACTTCAAGCGTCTTGGCAGTGTCGCCTTGATGCTGAGCCTGCCATTTCTGTTTCTCTACGTGCTGCTGCGCGCAGCAGGACGCGAACTGCTTTTTGCCAACGCCTTCGACACGCTTGCCATTCAGCCACTGGTGCTGGCCAACTTCATGATGTTGTGGATCGGCTGCTTTCTCGGGGTGTGCTTGTCCTATCTGATCCGGACCCAGAAATTCACGCTCGCTGACCTGACCCAGACCGATGACGACGCGCTGCAGCCCGCAGTCAGGCTGCTGTTCGCCGGCTGCCTCACCATGATTCTTGGCATCGTTTTGGTTTATCCGTTCCTCGAAGTCTCGATCGGCGACATCCCGCTGACGCGCATCGGCGACTCGCCGATGATGGCCTTCCTGGTGGGCGCCCTTTGCGGCGTCAGTGAGCGGGCGCTACCCGCTCTGATCGGCAAGCGTGCCTCGGACTTCATCTCGTCCATCAAGTAGCACCATGCTGCTATTTCGACTGCGGCACAACCGCCTGTGAAATCTGCGGCGATGCCGCCTTGGGAACAAAGCGGATCGCGTAGTAGCTTCCAAAGTCGAGCTGTTTGTCCTCATCGTAGGCGGTATCCATGTCGTCGAGCAGACCCCGGCTTCTGGACCACCCTTTGAGCCAGACACGATTCGAAACAAACCAGCCCGGCTGCCTTAACCGTTCTGCGGTCGCCTTGATGAACTCAAGGCGCCTCTTTGGCGACAAGGGCATAAACGCGGCCGGATCCTGGATCGCACTCCAGGCGCGCGACGCAGGACCGTTCAGCATCACGAAATTGATGTCGTAGACCGTGACCGGTTCGCCGTATTGCAATGTGATTGCGGTGATTGCGCGCGCAGCATCGGCAGGATCGACCCGCTTGGCCAGCCGCTCGGGGCGGTGCTCGAGCAGCACCGCCTGACCTTGCGGCGTCAAGTAGCTCAGTTCATCCATCAGACGCTCGCGATCGAACGCGGCTGCGAGCCCTTCAGCACGGGCCACATGAACGAAATCCACCCACGGTGACCAGTTGAAGACAGGCCAGTAGGCGAGCGAGCAGGCAAAGAAAAGGTACAGGGAGCGCTTGACCCAGAGGTACTGGGCCGATGATGCGGCACACAGCACCGTCAGCAGGAAAAAGGGCAGCACCACCAGAAAGTTGTTCTCATGGCTGCGACCGATGAAGATGGAAAGGGTCGCAAGCGACAGGCACAACGTCACGAAAAGATTCCTGGTCGCGGCATCGTGAGGGCGCGTGCGCAAGGCCGCGAACAGTGACACGCCAATCAGCATCAGCGTGACAATCAGCGTCCACACCACGCCGCGGACCGCCAGATTGATCGGGTCGGGCTCGTTGACCAGGTAGGCGATATAGCCATACCAGCTCGGTAGCATCTTGTAGCGCGACCAGAACAAGGCGAGAAATATGCCACTCGTGACGAGGACCACAGCAGCCAGTTGCAGCAGCGCCCAGAGGGCGCGGCGCGCTTCGAATCTGCCCGAAGCAGTCGACTTCTGCCACAGGTAGTACGGACCCCAGATCGCGGTTGCGTAGAAGAAGAGTTCTGGTGCCCAAAGGCTTGCAAGTGCCCAGATCACATGACCCGCCAGCTGAAATCTGCGCTGCTTGATGCGCTCACCCACGGCAACGATAAAGAGCGTCTGGATCAGCACCGGCGTGTAGCGCATGCCTGAGACAGAAGGTGCAAGTGCTGCACTCGCCAGTTCAGGCGGCCAGGCGATCCACGTGAGACACGCCCCGCTGCAGCCAAACAGCGCAATCGTAAAGTAAAGCGCACCGCGCCTTGGCTCGACGACAACCCACACGATGGCGGCCACCAGTGCGGTCTGCAAAAACAATTGCAGTGAAGTGAGCGTGGGCATCACACTCCAGGGGTCGCCCGGCGCGAGAGCATCGATCAATAGCGTAGGACCCAGGCCGTACTGCAGCGCGAAGTCTCGCATCGGAACGGCACCGGAGCGCAGCAGGTCGACGCCGGCCACGTAGACACTCCAGTGGTGCCAGGCGCCATAGGCGTTGACCGGCGTCGCCTCCATCGCCCGCGCAAAGCTCATTGTTGCAGCGATCAGGAGCAGTCCAGCGACCAGCGCCGCACGCACGCGCAAGGTGGTCTTCTGATCGGGGGATCGGCGCGTCAGGCCAAATGGTCCGAATTCGTTGAGCACCGCGCTCACCACGATCAGAAGGATCGCAATCTCGACAGTTTCCCAGGTGCTGATTGATAAGGGCCCGACCGACTGTCGCCACCAGAGCAGCATGCGGCTGACAAACAAGGTGGTGAAGGTGGCAGCGAATACCAGACGGTCGAACTTGCCGTTCACAAACGAAAACAGCACGGCGCACGCCAGCACCACCAGCGACAGGTTCGAACCATCAGCGCCATGTCCAAACCAGAAGCAGCCCACAAAGAGCACAGCGAAAAGCAGCGCGAAAATGCCACGGCCTGCGCGCGCGGGCAGCCAGGCACGCCGCTGGCCGAGTTTCCCGGCAGCAGCGAGGACCGGCATCAGACACAGTGTCGTCGCAGCGAGCGCATAGCCCAGGAAAACGACCGGCTTGGGGACGAAGCTGACGAGGTCAGTGGGAAGCATCGGGATGTTCGGCTAGGATGCAGTCACGGCGCGTGCAGCGGTCGCGGACGATGGCTAGCATCCGATGGATAGAGCCGATGCGGTCGAAAACCATGAACATTTACCGTGTTCGCGCATCGCGCGTGTCGCCTTTGCGCCCGGTTGGGCGACAGGATCACGTGGTGGGCCGTGCTGGACTCGAACCAGCGACCAAGGGGTTATGAGCCCCCTGCTCTAACCGACTGAGCTAACGGCCCTCGAGACCTAAAAAAAGAGCCTCCGAAGAGGCCCCTTGTACGCCCTAGCTTCCTTCGAGGAAGGACTTGAGTTTGTCAGATCGACTCGGATGGCGCAACTTGCGCAGCGCCTTGGCTTCGATCTGGCGAATGCGCTCGCGTGTCACATCGAACTGCTTACCGACTTCCTCGAGCGTATGGTCGGTGCTCATCTCGATACCGAAACGCATGCGCAGCACCTTGGCTTCGCGAGGTGTCAGCGAATCCAGCACGTCCTTGGTGACATCACGCAGTGACGCATAAAGCGCAGCATCGGCTGGCGCCAGGGTCGCCTGATCCTCAATGAAGTCGCCCAGATGGGAATCGTCGTCGTCACCGATCGGCGTTTCCATCGAGATCGGCTCTTTCGAGATCTTCATGATCTTGCGGATCTTGTCCTCTGGCATTTCCATCTTCAGCGCCAGCGTCGCCGGATCAGGTTCCTGCCCGGTTTCCTGCAGGATCTGACGCGAAATACGGTTCATTTTGTTGATCGTCTCGATCATGTGCACCGGAATACGGATGGTGCGCGCCTGGT